>JAABTR010000192.1 GCA_011389755.1 Deltaproteobacteria bacterium
TGATTTCGTTATAAGGTCGCAAGGCCGCGCCGAAAAAAAAGCGTCTGGTAAAAAGGAGAGCGCCGCACCCTATGAAAGCTTCCACCAAGATAGCCCTCGCCATCATCGCCCTCGCCGCCGTCGCCTCGGCGGTGGTGCTCACGAGACCACACACCGCAGGCAGCCTGGCCGACGACCCCGAGCTGGAGCGCATGCGCCGAGCCCAAAAGCGGCTCCAGACCCTCGAACAAACGGCCGGTCCCGAGCCAAACCCCCTCTCGGAGAGCGTCAAAGAGCTCATCGCCGTCTCGAAAGAGGTCGCTCGCGAGGGCAGGCACAATCCGGACGAACAGCCGGTCGGCATCGCCAAACAGGGCAAGGGCAGCGAGATGGTCCCCCCGTCGGCCCGCCACACCAAGTCGGCCAAGCGGGTGCGCCCCAACACCGACATCTTGTCCCAAAAGGTGGTCAAGAGGCCTCGGCACACGGCGGACTGGAGTCGGCCGCAGGTGCTGCCGATGCGGCGCCTAAACGATCTGTACCTGGGACTGACCATGGCCAACAATCTGGGCCGGGATTTCGACGATCAGGTGGTCAAAGAGCTCAGCGGCGCGGCGGTGATCGTCACCGGCGCCATCATGCCTCTCGACGAGATCCCCGAGGACGGGCGGTTCGAGCGCTTTTGGATCGCCCACCCCAGCCTGGTCATGAAAGGTTGTGTGTTTTGCAGCCCCCCGACCCTCGGTGACCTGGTCTACGTGGAAGCGACCGAGCACCCCATCCGCGTCGACCCCGAGGACCTGTACAACACGGTGGTCATCTCAAGCGTCCTCGGCCGCCTGGAACTCGGCCCCAACAAGACCGAGGACGGGATCGAGTACCTCTACGGGCTCGAGCTCGAGGACATCCGGCGAGAAAAGTGACGCTCACTTAAAAAATGTTTTGCCGAGCAGGACAGATTCCCGCCCGGCAAAACACCCCTCGAGCGACAAAAACAAAAGACGGCTAATCGATTTTGACTTTTCGTCCGCGACCGTGCTCGGTTTTGGGCAGGTGGACCTCCAAGACGCCGTCTTTGAAATTCGCCTTGACGTCTTTTGCCGACACGTTGGACGGCAAGGTCAGGGATCTCTCAAAGGAGCCGTGCCATCTTTCGGTGCAGCAGTAGTCGCCCTGCTCGACGCTCTTTTCCTCTCGCCGCTCGCCCCGAAGCGTCAAGCGGCCGTCCTCGACCTCCACGGCGATGTTGTCTTTGTCGATGCCGGGCAGATCGGCATGCACGACCAGTTCGTTTTGTTTGTCGACGATGTCGATGTCCGGCGACCATATACCCGTCTCTTCGGCGGGCATTCCCGCCAACCTCGAGGGCTGCTGCATCACGTCGGCGATCAGGCTCTCGATGCCGGTCTCAGGCCAGTCCCAGCGCCCTTGCCGCCTCATCCTCCGGGGCATCCATCTTTCGATAGCCATCTTCAACCTCCTTCGCGTTTGGTTTTGTTTCGTAACGAGGTTCATTCGGTTCGAGAGTCGGAAGCACGCGTCATGCCAAAAGGTTCGCGCCAAAAATCTTGGCAAGCGGCGGCCTTAAGAAGTAGGGATAAAAGAAGAGAGGCTTCGAACCGATGAACACGGCCATCAAGACCGCCTTTGCCGCCCTCACATCCCTGATCGCCGCTTTGTTGCTTTTGTCATATGGATGCCAGGAGGGGCTGATCTTCCATCCGCGGCAGGGACGCCAGGCCACACCGGCAGCGGCGGGTTTCGAGTTCGAGGAGCTCCTCGTCGAAACACCGGACGGCGCAAAGATACACGGCTACTGGGTCCCCCATCCAAATTCGACTGTCGCAGCCCTTTGGTGTCACGGCAACGCGGGAAACATATCGGGACGAGTGAGCAGCATCCCCTCGTTTCACGACCTGGGACTCGGCGTGCTGATGTTCGACTATCGCGGGTTCGGCCTGAGCGAAGGGGACCTCAGCGAACGAGGAACCTACCTCGACGCTCAGACCATGTACGACTACCTGGTCGAAGCGCTCGCGGTCCCATCCGACGAGATCGTAATCTACGGCAAGTCATTGGGCGGGGGCGTCGCCGCCCACCTGGCCTCTCAAAACCCCGCCCGGACCCTCATCCTCGACTCCACCTTCTCGAGCATCGAGACATTCGCGTCCGAGCTCTTCCCATTTCTGCCGGCAAAGCTCATTTTGCGCTACGAGTATCCCACCGCAAAAAACGTGCAAAAGCGCAACATGCCCGTGCTCGTCATCCACAGCGAAAACGACGAGATGATCCCGCTTCACCACGGAGAAAATATCTTCAATGCAGCCGTCGAGCCGAAGAGGTTCGTCCTCGCCACCGGAGATCACAACGCGGATCACCTGCGAGAACCGCGGGTCGCGAAGACCGTGCGGGCGATACTCGGGCTGAGCCCTTCTGCTATCGAATAAACTCCATCATTCTGCGAAAAACATTGGCTTTTTCATCACATCCTGCCTAGCCTAGGCAGCGCTCGGCCTGGAGGTTGTGGTGGTGAAAAGCGGTGTTTCATTTCGCGTCCCGTTCCCGAGAGCCTGCGTCTTGATCGCGTGTGCGGCGGTTCTTGGATGCGGCGCGCGGCAGCAAAAAAAAGAACTGGATTGGGAGGAGCTGTCGACAAAGGACCGCAGCGCCCGCCTCTTTGAGGCTCTCGACATCCAAGCGAGGATCATACGGCTCGGCAGCGCCGTCATGCACTTCATCGACGTCCGACCGGACTCGTCTCCTGTTTCACACAAGCGCCCGGCGATCCTGTTCGTCCACGGCTTCGCGGGGAGCCTCGGCGACTTCGCGCCGACGATCCTGTCTTTGTCGAAGCGCCACCGGGTGCTCGCCTTCGACCTGCCGGGCTTCGGCAACTCTTTTCGCACGGACCACGAATACTCCATCGAGGCGTACGGCCGCACACTCCTCGACTTCGTCTCGGCTTCCGGCGCCAAAAAGGTTCACCTCGTTTGTCACTCCATGGGCGGCCAGGTCTGCCTCGCCGTCGCGCTTGAAAAAGCGTCGTACGTCGCGAGTTTGACCCTCATCGACAACGCCGGCACCTACGATCCCGCCGGCTTCGTAAAAGGGGTCAGCAAGAGCGCCGGCGGCATCAACGTCGGCAAGGTGGTGACCAGGCGGGGGCGATCTCTGGCCGAGCTCGGGATGGGGGACCAGTCCCACACCCGGAGGTTCTTGTCCCGCAACCCGTCGGTGCTGACCGCGTTTTCCAGCTTCGAGACCAACTTCCGGGGCGAAGTGCGCAGCCTCGAGGCGCCCACCCTCATCATCTGGGGACAGCGCGACCGCGTCTTCAATGTACGCAACGCGCTGTTTTTAAAGGAGAACATCCGCGACTCCCGCCTCCACATCATCGAGGACGCCGCCCACGCGCCGCAGCTGTCCCATCCCGAAAAAGTCTCCGGGTGGATCGAACGTTTCATCCTCGAAAATGACGCCGAAAAGACCGATGCCGACTCGTAAACATAAAACCTTCATCATCCCCGGGCTCATTATAGCGTGCTCGCTCGCGCCTGGGACCTTCGTGCAGGCGGCCGATGTGCTCGGGCTCCTAGGCGACAGTACGCTCCAGGTCGACGACGCAAGCACCTACGTTCACGAGCATCCCGACTCGGACAGCCCCATCCTGCGGACGCTTTTTCCCGGCGAGCTCGTCTCCCCCGTGCAAACTATCGAGACGGAAAACGGGCAGGTGTGGCTCAAGATCCGCCTGGGCGCCAACCGGCACGGCTACGTGCGCAGAGAAAAGTTCGTGACGGCCGGGCGTTTCCCGAGAGCCAAGTGGCACCGCTCGACCGTGGTGCGCGACGAGCGGCCGTTCTCCCTGACGCTCCAGGGCCTCGGCGAGACGTACGGCGGCTCCATCAACGTTCGATACTTACCCTTCACCCGGATAGGCGTCACCGCGGGCGTCGGTCCGGTCTTCGATGGCGCAGATGCAAAGGGCACCGCCTTGTCGTTCGGGCTGATGATGTTCGCCGGCACCCGCAACCTGAGCCCATTTCTCATCTGGGGGGCGCACCGGCTCAGCTACCACGACGGGCTCACCGTCCTCAAGATAACCTCGATGCACTTCACCATCGGCCTCGAGTGGGCCTTCGACTGGGGCGGAATCATCGGCGCGGGGATGACCTACATCCGCAGCATGGACGTCTCGGTGACGGTCAAGTACGACGACGTGGAACGCGCCGACATCGCCATGGGAGACTACGGGCGCCTTGGAGACCAGCTCGAAGGAGAGCTCTTCCAGGCCCTGCAGCCCTGCGCATTCATCGGCTACGGCTTTTAGAAGGCCCGGTGCTCCGGGTCACCAAGGAGCCGACGCTCTTTCATCTCGAACGGCGTCGTCACGGGTTGCTCTTGTGCTCTACCGTGGTGACTAATTTAAGTGAGCACCAAAATGAGCCAGCTCAAGTAGGACAGCCGACTGTTTTTTTAAACCAGGGAGCATCGGCCATGGAAACGAGGACAGTCACCCAGCTTTTCGAAGGTCGCCCCACCCGTGAAGGCGCGGGCGTCAATCTCCATCGCATCTTTGGCCATGGACACGAAAGGATTTTTGACCCGTTCTTGCTCTTCGACTCATTCGGCTCCGATGATTCCGCTGATTATGGCGCCGGCTTTCCGTGGCATCCCCACCGCGG
Organism: Deltaproteobacteria bacterium; assembly: GCA_011389755.1. GTDB lineage: Bacteria > Myxococcota_A > Polyangia > JAAYKL01 > JAAYKL01 > JAABTR01. The sequence goes on from JAABTR010000192.1 coordinate 4,665, forward strand.
CATCGAGACGATCACGTATATCCTCGCCGGCGAGGTCGAACACCAAGACAGCCTGGGAAATTGCGGCACCATCGGGCCCGGAGATCTGCAGTGGATGACGGCGGGCAGCGGCATCATCCATCAGGAGACGCCAAAAGTAGACGCCGAGGGACGGATGAAGGGGTTGCAGCTGTGGGCGAACCTCCCCTCGGACAAAAAGATGATCGCGCCGTCCTACCAAGAGGTGCGCAGCGCGGACATCCCGCAAATCGACCTCGAAAACGGAGCCCGTGTCAAAGTGATCAGCGGCCACGTCGGCTCCGCGAAAGGACCGATCACCGGAATCGCCACAGATCCTGAGTACCTCGACGTCTCGATCGAAGCCGGCGGAGCGTTCGCGCACAGCCTCCACCCCGAGCACACGGCGTTTGCCTATGTCTTGGAAGGGATCATCGACAGCGGGGACAGCCGCGTCCGCACCGGTCAGCTCGCCGTGCTGAGCCCAGGGGCGCGGATCGCCTTCGACGCCCCCGCAGGAGCGCGGTTCCTGGTGATCTCGGGGCGCGCTCTCCACGAGCCCATCGCCTGGCGCGGCCCCATCGTCATGAACAGTGCAGAGGATGTCGCCCTGGCCTATTCGGAGTACCACATCGGCAACTTCATCAAGCACGCCTTCACGCCGTGCCGCAGATTTCTGCGATGAGTTGGTTTTCGGTCGTCGCGTTGCCTTTTCCCGGAAAGGGCGCAGCGGTTATCTCGACAATGGGTTCACAAAGCCGCCACCGGAATCGTATGGGCATCCCGCCCGAGGGGAAGCGACTGATCGACGAGGCAAATCAAGCCTCCGGGCTCCACCGGCATGCCCAGTCTCTCAAGCACCGCGAAATTGCGAATGTCCTTCTTGCTCGGCGAAGCGGTCTTCTTGAATTCCACCGGGTGAATCTTTCCGTCACGAACGATGAGAAGGTCGACCTCTTTTTTGTCCTTGTCGCGATAGAAATAGAACGGCGCCCGCTGTCCGTTGTGCCAATAACTCTTGAGCAACTCCACCAGAATCCAGGTTTCCAGAATCGGCCCTGACATCGCACCTGCTTCGAGGGTCTCTGGAGTGGTCCACTCGGTGAGGTACGCGGCGAGGCCTGTGTCTAGGAAGTAGAGCTTGGGCGTCTTGATGAGCCTCTTGGTGACATTTGTGTGGTAAGGCTCGAGCATGTAGACGATTCCCGACGCTTGAAGAATCGAAAGCCAGCTCTTGGCTGTGTTAGGTGACACGTCGGCGTCGCGCGCCATCTCGGACAGGTTGAGCAGCTGCGCCGTCCGGGCCGCTGCCACGCGCATAAAGCGGAGAAAGGCCATCTCGTCACCGACCCTGGCGAGCTCTCTCACATCTCTTTGGAGATAGGTCTGCACGTACGAGCCATAGAAAAGATCTCTGTCCTTTCCTTCGCTGAGCACCAAGCCTGGGTAGGAGCCCCTCCAGATGTGCCGGTACAGCTCGAGGAGTGACACCGACCCATCCGGACGCGTCTGCGCGACCGCGCCCGGAAGAAACGGCGGCCTCTTCGCCTGCCGCTCGAGCAGCTCGTGCCGCGAGAATCCCAGAAGCTGTACGATCCCGACCCGTCCGGCCAGAGATTCCGACACCCCCTGCATGAGGTGAAACTGTTGGGAGCCGGTCAACCAGAACATCCCCGGCGTCTGCGCCGCGTCGACGGCCATCTTGATAAGCGGCAGCAAGTTCGGTGCGTACTGAATCTCGTCAATCAACAATGGTGGTGAAAAGCGCTGCAGAAACAGCTGGGGCTCCTGACGGGCGAGCTCGAGGACGAGGGGGTCGTCGAGGGTGACATAGGTCCTGTCCTCGCGGGAGAGATGTTTGAGCAGCGTCGTCTTGCCCACTTGCCGAGCGCCCGTCAGCAGGAGCACGGGGAACTGTTTCGACGCCGTGTCGATAAAACCTTCGAGCTGCCGAGCGATATACAAGCGACCCTCCGTCCAATTCGCAACGTCACTGCAAAATGGACGTTCAGAGTCAAAAAATCAATAGTTATCGATATTTTTTTGGGAACACGCCCAATTGTCAGGGGAGCTTCGATTCATCGGTATAAAAATTAAGGCGTTAGCGGCTGTCAACCTAACTAGATGTCCCCGGGAAGAGCGGCCGGGCACTCTATCGATACGTCTTCAGGCACAGGATCGGGGTTTACGTAATCGCACCTGAATCCTATTTTGTCATCCCAATCACACGACCCATCGCACGTCCTATTCATCAAGGTTCGTTCTTCCGTGAAGTTGTGCGTGAAACACCAGTAGACCGTTTTTCCTCGGCAGCATCCAACATCGGGGACGCCGTAGCAGGGGTCATCTTGGACCGAACCGGTGTCGGTATCTTGCGTCGCCGAGCCGGTGTCGGTGGGCTCGGTGTCGGCCGATCCCGTGCCGGTGTCTTTCGAACCCGTGTCGGCGCCGGAGCCGGTGTCTTTGTCATCGGTGTCCGGCGTGTCGCCTTGGCCGCAGATGCGCTTGCCCTCTGCTTTGAGGATCCCAGAGATGTCGCCGGCGGATTGGACGTCGAGGTCAGAGGCGTGGAGGGTGATCGCGCCGCCCTCGCTCAGCTCCATGCCCACCACATCGGACATTTCGATGGCGCCTGCGGCCACAAAACGGACGCAGTCGAACGCCAGATTCTCTTTGACGTTGAAAACCATGAGGCGCGACTTGGGGTCGGTGGGATCGAGGGCGTAGCTCCCGTCGTCTTCAATCTTGGAGACCGCCAGGGTCAGCTGGATGAACGGATTGACGACCGCGTGGCTGCTCTCATCGAAGCTCATCTGCAAGACCGAGATCGTCCCGTCCGTCTTCTTAAGGCCGTAGACCTCGTAGTGGACGCCGGGGGCGCCGTCGTAGGGAATTTCGACGTCATCGATGCGCCCGAAAAAGGCCGGCGAGACTTGAATCGAGGTCTTGTGCTGCTCGATGTAGTCCGCGTCGGCGGTCTTGGCGTTGTCCATGAGGTAGTTTCCGTTGTAGGTGACGGCCAGCGTGTTTTGAGGCTCCGTCGACCCGGTGTCCTTTTGTTCGCCGGTGTCGTCGCCGGCGGTCGTATCGCCGCCGGGGGTCGTGTCATCGCTGCCTTCGTCGCCGTTGACGCTCGTGTCGCCCTGCTGGTCGCCCTCGGTGGTGTCCGTCGCGCCGTTCTTTTCCCCGGTGTCATTTACGTCGCTTTCCCCCGAATCATCAGCGCACGAAGTCGCCCAGGTCCCCAGGCACGCAAAAAGCGCGAAAATCCACAAAAATCTATTCCGTCTCATAATGTCCCTCCTTAACTGCAAATTGGTTTAATAGACTGAAATATTTCAGTATATCGGCATACAAATCTCGTTCTCGCACGCGAAGTCGGGCGGGCACTTCGCGCTTTGCCCGTCTTCCTCGCAAATGACGATGCAAAATTCGGGAGTCTCCGAGGCGCCCTTGTACCCCGCACACTCGCCATAGAGGCCGTATCCGCCTGTTTCGGCGCAGGACGCGGCGTCGTCCCCGCCGGCGCAGGGAGCCGCGCACATGCCGCCGTTTTGATCGGGCCTGAGCCCCACGCATTCGGAGCCGTCGTCGCAGTTCTTCACGCCGTCGCAGCGGCAGGGGTAGGCCGAGTTGAGGGGGCAGTCGTCCATGTCGGCCCGCTCGCCGAACAAGAACGCCTTGAACGTCACCTGGATCTCCTCGCCCTTGTGGTCCATGGCATTTTCTGCCCCGATGTGACAAAAGTGACGCTCGTCCTTTTTGACTCCATCGGCAGGTGTGACAAGAAACTCCACGGCTCCGGTGTCCGAGACGGCGAAGCCCTCGAACGGCGCCCCGCTGTGGGGACACGTACCGGTGCCCATCTCCGCCTTCATCTCCCAGATCTTTCCGCCCAGGGGATTCTCCCACAAGCCCACGCAGAGCACCTTGGTGTAGGGAGCCTCCGTCATCCAGTGGTGTTTGACATGGGTCTCTTGGCTGCCGTCGAAGTCGGCGGGGATCGTCATCGTGCTGCTCGGCCCCTCTTCCAGGTCGGTCACCTCGATACCATCGTTGACGACCACGACGCGCACCGGGTCGCTGGTCGCTTCGTTACCGGCGGCATCATAGGCCTTTACGGAGAGGCTCACGGGGCCGTCTGAGGCCTTGGTGCTGTCGAAAGAGAACGCGAAGGGGGCAGCGGCGCTTTGGTCGACCAAGGTGTCGTTTACAAAAAATTCTACTTTATCCACGCCCACGTCGTCGCTGACCACCGGTGTGACAGCCACCGTGCCCGAGACGGCCGCGTAGGCTTCCAAATCGGATATTTCGGCCACAGGCGCCTGGACGTCCTCGCCCGAAACCGACGAGTCCTCTTGGGTGTCTGCGGCGTCGTCTGTGGTGTCGTCTGTAGCTGCGTCTGCGGCGACGGCGCCGTCGTCCTCGCCGCATGACAGGGACCCAAACGCTCCGAGCGAGGCGACCGCGCACCAGGAAATAACAAGCCTCTTAGTCAACATGCAAACTCTCTCCTTTTTTATGAAAGCCTGGAAAGCGGCACATTACACCGGGACAAGTGCCTCAATCAACGCCGTTGCGATAATAAAACACGGGCCCCGTCGGGCCTTTCGTGCGGCCTTCAATCGCGTGCTATAACAAGGGGAGTTCCAGCCGTCCCACGGCACAGCGCGAGGAGTGATAACAAGATGCTGAGCACTGTCGCAGATATCAAACGAGAGGCAGAACGCAGGTTCGGGGAAAATCGGCCCTTGGAGGCGCTCAAGGCCTACCGGCTGGTCCTCGAGGCGCTGCCTTCGGACTTTGACAACCGCCTGCGCATCGGCGATGTGCTCGCGAACCTCGCGGCTCCCCGGCGCGCTCAGAAGGTCTTCGAGGCGGTCGCCACGTTCGACATGCGCACGGGAAATCCTCTCCGCGCCATGGTGGCGCTCAAGCGCCTCGAGCAGGTCGGGGGCAACTCCAGCCTCGTGGGCCGGCTCCTCGTCGAGCGCTACTGCTCACAGTCCGGCGCGGTCGGACGCGGGCTTAAACCGGTCCCCCCTGATGATCAGCTCTACGTGCGCGAGGGAATCGACGTGGACTTCGACATACCTCGGGATCGCCTGATCCGGGAAACCGCGACCATGGCGTCCGATCTCTCCATCCTCCACGGAGATCCCCTCGTCGTCCCGCCGGTGCCGATCTTCTCCCAGCTCGACGCCGACGCCTTCGCTTCCCTGCTGGCTGTGCTGGTCCTTCGCCGGTACGAGCCTGGAGACGAGATCATCGCGCAGGGCACCGCCGGCGACGCGGTGTACTTCCTCGCCCGCGGCGAGGTGAGCGCCGTTCGAGCCGAGGCCGGTGGCGACGAGCCGCGAGAGCCTGTCCGCACATTGCTCGCCAGGCTCGGCGAGGGCTCCCTTTTCGGCGAGATGGCGCTCGTCAGCAACGAAGCGCGGTCGGCCAGCGTCATCTGCGACACCCCCGTCGACGCCCTCGAGCTCAGCGCCTCGAACGCCGGGGACCTGGGAAAAAGGATACCCCAGATCGAGGACGCCATGTCGCGCTTCGCCCAGGAGAGGATGATCGGCAACCTGCTGGCGACCCACCCTCTCTTTGAACCCTTCGACGAGGACTCGCGCAAGGGGCTCCTGTCCCGATTCACCGGTCACCAGGTCCCCGCCGGCACCACCTTCCTGGAAGAAGGCGCCGTGGGGCCGGGTCTGTATCTCATCCTCCGTGGAGACGCCGAGGTCCTCAAGTGGGACGGAGAGAAGCACATCGAGCTCGCACGGCTCGGCCCAGCCGACGTGGCCGGTGAGATATCGGTCCTCCACGAGGAGCCGGTGAGCGCCACGGTGCGCACGACCACCGATTCGACCCTCCTTTTTTTGGCACGGGAGCTCTTCACGCCGCTCGTAGACGCGGTCCCCGACCTCTTGGCGCACTTCAACCGCCTGGCCGAGACCCGCAAGGCCGACACCGAGCTCAAGCTCAAGAAAGTCGATGCGGCGTCGGGAGACGACGGCGAAGAGTTCGAATGTCTCGACGACCTGGTCGACGACGACCAGCTGCTGATCTAAGGAGGCCAACTGGACTCCTAAAGGGCGCAGGGCAAAAAACCCCGAGCGACCCCGGCCCGGCAATCTGGTAAACAGACACTCAAATCGACAAAAGCACCATCGAGAGCTGGTGCAAAGTCAAAAAATTCGATATTCAAAAAACGATCATGACTGACAAGACTGGAATCAAAGATTTCATCTGTGAGGCGACATCGACGTGAGCGAGGTGCTCAAGATTTCCGAGGCGGTGAGCCTCGCCATCCACGCGATGATGGTGCTCTCGGGGCGGGTCGAGGGGCAGACGCTGCCCGTGTCCCATATCGCCGAGTTCCTAGGCGTCTCACGGGCGCACCTGGCCAAGGTGTTCCAGCGCCTCTCCAAGGCCGGTCTCGTGCGTTCGACCCGCGGGCCCGCCGGCGGTTTCGCGCTCACCCGCCCAGCGAGCGACATCACCCTCCTCGAGGTCTTCGAGACCATGGAAGGCCCCCTGGAAGAGACCCGCTGCCTGCTCGACAAGCCCGTCTGCGACGGCAAAACCTGCTGCATGCTCGGAAGCCTCCTCCACGATGTGCACAAGAGAGTATACGACCACATGGCCGGGACCACCCTCGATGAGCTGTGCGATAAACTGACGTTGGATTCGAGCAAGTAGAAGGGCGCTGCCTTTTTGAGACAAAAGCCGAATCAGTAGTTCTCTTCTTTGACTTGGAAGTGACCTCGGGGGTGCTTGCAGGCCGGGCACACATCGAGGGCCTCGGTGCCCTCGTGCACGTACCCGCAGTTGATGCATTTCCAGCGAGTCGGCTCCCGGCGCGTGAAGACCTCATCCTTTGTCACCCTGTCAAGCAGCTTGCGAAAACGGGCTTCGTGCTCTGTTTCCACCCGGGCGATCATGCGAAACGAGGCCGCGATTTCCGCAAACCCCTCTTTCTGCGCCGTCTCGGCGAAGGTGGGATAGAGCTCGGACCACTCCTCGTGCTCGCCTTCGGCCGCGGCCAAGAGATTTTTGGCCGTGTCATCCAGCTTCCCGGCTGGGTAGGTGGCGGTGATCTCGACGGGTCCTCCCTCGAGGTACTTGAAGAAGACCTTTGCGTGCTGCAGCTCGTTGTCGGCGGTCTCCGTGAAGATGGCCGCGATCTGCTCGAATCCGGCTTTTTTCGCCACCTTGGCGGCGTAGGTGTAGCGGTTGCGCGCCTGTGATTCACCGGCGAAGGCCTTGAGGAGGTTTTTCTCGGTCTGGGTCCCTTTGATGCTCGGCATATCGTGTTCCTTTTTTTCTCGTTTTCGTCTCGTACCGCCTTATGTGATAACAAATTTATCGCGGCGGCACTAGAGAGCCCTTTTAAACGAGGGCCGGTGTCCCCCGGAAAGGATAGTTCGTGGATCTTCGCGAGGTGCTGACCCGCTTTCAAAACCTCAAGAACGTGCTCGACAGCCTCACCGAGGCGGTCATCGCGCACGACGTGGACAGGCGCATCATCTTCTTCAACAAAGCGGCCGAGCGCCTGACCGGGGTTTCACACAAAGAGGCGCTGGGGCGCGACTGCCACGAGGTCATCCAGGGCGGTTTTTGCGGCGACAGGTGCACCTTCTGCACCGAGCTCCCAACAAACTTCGAGCCCTTCTCCTTTCCCCTCGTGCTCACGGACACACGAGGACGCGCCCACCAGGTGGAGATGGTGCTCGTCCCCATGAAGGACGAAGGCGGTAAAATCGTCGGGGCGGTGGGCGCCGCGCGAGACGTGACCGAGCTCCACGAGCTCAAGCGGCGCCTGGGTGAAGAGCGCTCGTTTCGCGGCATCGTGGGCCAGCACCACCGGATGCGTGACGTCTACGAGCTCGTCCGGCAAGTGGCCGAGACCGATCTCCCCGTGCACATCTTCGGCGAGAGCGGCACCGGCAAGGAGCTGGTCGCCCGCGCGGTGCACGAGGAGAGCCCACGCGCGGGGGGGCCGTTCGTGGCGGTGAACTGCGCCGCCCTGCCCGAGGGCCTCCTCGAGAGCGAGCTGTTCGGACATGTCCGCGGGGCCTTCACCGGGGCGGTGCGCGACAAAAAGGGCCGCTTCGAGCGAGCCGGGGGCGGCACCTTGTTCCTCGATGAGGTGGCCGAGCTCACCCCTTCGGTGCAGGCCAAGCTCCTGCGGGTCTTGCAGGATCGCACCGTCGAACCGGTGGGCGCAGAGCGCTCGGTGGCCGTGGATGTGCGGATCGTGAGCGCCACCAACCGGGAGCTCAAAAGCCGCGTCGCGCGCGGGGCGTTCCGCGAGGATCTGTTCTACAGGCTGAGCGTGGTGCCCATCGAGCTGCCGCCCCTTCGAGACCGCCGCACAGATATCCTGCTCATCGCCCAGCACCTCTTGGTGAGGTTCGCCGCCGACCTGGGCAGGCCGGCGCCGCCCATCAAAGAGGACGCGGCCAAGGTCCTCATAGACCACCTCTGGCCCGGCAACGTCCGCGAGCTCGACAACGCGCTCAAGTACGCGGCGGTCAAGAGCGGGGGCGGCCCCATCCACGCCCGGCACCTCCCGGGCGACGTCAAAGCCGGCGGGGACAGGCCCACCGAGCCCGGCTCCAAAAAGGGGCTTATCCCCCAAGAGCCTCGCGGCGGCGCCTGGGGCGGACCGCGCCGCGGAGCCGGACGAAAGCCCTCCTTCGATCCGTCGCAGGTGCGCCGGGCGCTCGAGGAGTGCGGGGGCAATCGGACTCGAGCCGCAGAATTCCTCGGCATCTCCCGGGCGACCCTCTATCGGCTCCTCGGCAAAACGCGGTGAGAGTGTAACGCAATCAAAGTGTCTTCGTTTCAACAAGAGACATCTCTGATACAAGAGACACAATGTCGGCTTTTGAAATTGTGACATTCTTGGCGACCGCGCCCCCAATCTAGGGGCCGCGGCCCCCACCAACCCCTCGAGAAAACCGTTGGCACGAAATTCGCTTTTCCCTGGTCCAGTAGACAACTGACCCAATCGAAAAAAGGAAATAAGATGGCGGTTCGACAAATCGTGAAGATCGACGAAGACAAATGCAACGGGTGTGGCGACTGCGTACCGGCCTGCGCCGAGGGCGCCATCCAGATCATAGACGGCAAGGCCAAGCTCGTGGCCGACAACCTCTGCGACGGGCTCGGCAACTGCCTGGGGGACTGCCCCATGGACGCCATCTCCATCATCGAGCGGGACGCCGAAGAGTTCGACGAGACGGCGGTGGAGCTCAACTTGAAAAAAGCCACAAAGCCCAAGGGCTCGGCACACGCCGCCGCGCCGGCCGCGCTGCACCGCCCCGCGGTCTCCCACGGCGGGGGGTGCCCCGGCTCTCGGGTGATGTTTTTGGGAAGCCAGGCCCCGGCTGAGAAGCCCTCGCAGAGCGCCGAGGCGCCCTCTCGTCTGCGCCAGTGGCCGGTCCAGCTCCACCTGGTGCCGCCCACCGCGCCCTATTTTCAAGGGGCCAACGTCCTCTTGGCCGCGGACTGCGTCCCGTTCGCCATGGGCGACTTCCACAACAAGCTCTTGGCGGGCCGGTCGCTGGCCATCGCCTGCCCCAAGCTCGACAGCGGACAGGACGTTTACCTGGACAAGCTCGTGAGCATGATCGACGAGGCCCGCATCGACACCCTCGCCGTGGCGGTGATGGAGGTGCCTTGCTGCACCGGGCTGGTCCGGCTGGCCCAGGCCGCCCTCGAGCGCAGCGAGCGCAAGGTGCCGCTCAAGCTGGTCAAGGTGAGCCTGCGGGGCGAGGTCATCGAAGAGCGCTGGATTTAGAAGATCAGCCCCCGAACATCACGAGCGCGTCGGCGCGGACCTGGTAGAGGATGTGCCAGCGCTCTTTGAGATCTTCGGCGGTGATGTTGGCGAAGACGGCCTCGTCCGTGTCGCCGAGGCGATCGAGGTCGGCCTCGTAGTCCTCGGGTTCGGAGTGCATGAGCCACTCCAGGCGGTCGGCGATGCGCAGCAGGGAGACCATGGTCCCCATGTCTTTTTCCTGGAACGCCCGGTTGGGCTGGTGGTGCCATCCCACCACCCGCGGGACGGGGTCGGGGAACATCCAGACGTTCATCATGTGGGCCGCCAGCACGGCGTGGTCGTAGCCGAGCTGCTCGCGCTCGGGCACATGGGTGGCGCTTGGGCCCATCTGCCCCTGCTCGGCCAGGAGGTCGTAGTTGAACTCCGCCGACTCGATGAGCATCAGCTTGCCCACGTCGTGCATCAGGCCGGCCAAGAAGATGCCGTCTGTGTACTTGGGCGCAAAGTCCCGAGTCAGAAGCTGCACCATGGCCGCCGTGGCGGCGCTGTGGTCCCGGGTCCTTTTTCCGATGCCGCTTTGGACGTCCTTGAACATCTCCATGGCGGCCACCGAGGCGACGGCCTCGCGCACGGCGCGGTTTCCGAGCCTGACGAACGCGCGTTCGATGGAAGAGACCGCTTTGGAACCGAAGAAAAACGCGGAGTTGGCCATCTTGAGCACCCCGGCGGCCAAGGACGGATCCTCCTCGAGCACCGTGGTGATCTCCACCAGCCGAAACCCGGGGTTGCTCAGCAACATCAAGATTTTTTGGGCCACCACCGGGAAGGTCTTCAGCCCGCTGACCTCGGCGATCTTCGCAGCCAGGCTCTCAGAGGCCTCCTTGCTCTTTTCCTCGGGTTCTTCTTCGGCAAACCACAGTTCTTCGATCACATTGTCCGCGAGCTTCATTGGCGACTCCTTGACCGGTCTCCCCTGCCGATCCGTCTATTTTTTAGCGCAGCGGCTTCAGAGTAAAACGGCACAGGGTCGATAATATTAAGCGCACTATCGAGGCAATATCGCCGATTCAGTAAAAGTCCACGCTCGAGATAGCCTCGACCGCGCGCCACAAGGCCTCCCCTGCGAGCGCAGGCTCTATGCGCAGGGCCCGCAGGGTCATGGGGGACCGCATCCCCCTCGCGAGATCTTTTTCGGTGACGAGAAGCGCAGCGGCGCCCAGAGCTTCGGCCTTCGACGCGACGCGGCGCATTTGGCGGCTTCTCGGCACGTGGTGATCGGGAAAGTGATGGGCCCCGACCACCTGGAGCCCGGCCCGCCTCGCCGTGGCCAAGAAGCGCGCCGGCCGGGCGATGCCGGTCACGGCGAACAGCTTGCGCCCCTTGCATTCGGCCAGCGGCAGCTCATTCCAGTCCGGATCGAGGAGGGCCCGCGGCTCGTAGCGCACGAGCACCGACGGTGGGTCGTCTGCCGTGCGCCAGTCGTCGAACAGACCGACCAACAGATGCGCCCGTCCGGCCGCCTGTGGGGGTTCTCGCAGGGCTCCCGCGGGCAAAAGCTTCGCGTCTAGATC
>JAABTR010000193.1 GCA_011389755.1 Deltaproteobacteria bacterium
GCCTCGGTATTCGATCTCCAGCTGGGTCTGCCCCCCGTAGGCCAGGTCGTAGGAGGTGATGATCAACCGGACCCATCGCCCGTCCGTGCCCGCGACCATGGAAATCTGTGGATCGAAGCCCTCTGGACCGACCATGTCGTCGCTGGCCTGGGTCGACCCGTCGGAAGAGATGAGAAACATGACCGGGTCTGTGGTGGAGCCGGCCGGGGTCCTCGTGCGAAACGTCACCCGCTGTCCCTCCTCCACCCAGAACAACCCGACGTAGGCCCTCTTGGTCTCGAGCACTTCAAAGAACGGTTCCTGGCCGTGCACCACCGACGAAAAGGCGTAGGTCGGGCCCAATAAAACCATGAGCGCATAAATCGCCCCTCCCCAAAAGAATTTGACACGCATCGAAACCTCTCTTTCCCCTCTATTTTCCGGGCGACGACTCGAGCGCCTCCCCCTGGCCACGGAGGATATTCCGCTTGAGCCGCGCCAAGTCCCGGTCGCGCCCTTCCCTGGTGGACGCGTCTCCTTCTCCACGCTGCTCCAGCAGCTTTTTCCTTTCCCTTTGGTACCTCTCAAGGCGCGATCGAGCCTCGGTGTCCCCTTCTTCGTGAGGAACCATGGCCATGATGAGCGCGTACTTCTTCTGAAGCTCGAGATACCTTCCATGGGCCGCGGCGCTCGTCCCCTCGTCGCCGCCTCCCCACAAGCTGTCGATGACCCCTTCCATCCGCTTGAGAGCGCGCCCCACTTTGGGCAGATCCTTGGGCTCGAACGGCCCACCCTTTTCGAACCGGCTCGCGAGATCCTCGCCCAACAAAGCCGCAGTATCCGGAATTTCGACACCGCTTTTTCGGTCTCGGCCCCCGGCTGAGCCCACGAAACCAACGCCCCCCCGGGCGGATGTTTCGTCATTTGGGTCTGGCGCTGCGCTCTTGTGGGACACAGCCTGAGCGTCGTCGTCTGATCCCCGTTCCCACTCAATATCTCGACTGAACAACCACCCGAAGATGAGTGCAGCCGAGAAAACGAACGCCGTCACGCCGACTCGTAGTTTCCGTTCCAACCTTCCGCCCCTTGAATGAATGCTTTTATTTTCATCCCCGCAAGACTCCCGGCTTCGTTCACTTTTACCCAACCAGGAGACAAACGCGGCCACTTTATACACAAAATCCTTCTCTTCGTCCTTACGAATCAACCTGGGCGGGTATTTATCCCACAACCGCATGGTTTTGTATGGAATTTTTAAAAAAATTTGTTTTCAGCCGAACTTTTGCAAAAAATACGATCCTATTCTTCCCTTAGCTGATTTATTGCTGGGCGCGGCCGAAGGCTGGCTCAGTCAGGAGGCGCGCCACCCGCGGCGGGCCTTCAATGAGCCGGCCCCTCTCGTCGTACATCACCCCGTGAGACGCCAGCCATTTCTGGGGATCGATGCTGTTGACGCGGTAGCGCCCGGGAAAGGGCCTGCGCCCCTTGCGGGTGCGCGCTCTGACCTCGAAGTGAAGGTGGACCCCCATCCCCTTGAATTTATTGTTGCTCGTGTTGCCCGCCGCGCCCACTATCTCGCCCGCGGTCACCACCTGGCCCGCTTTCACCTCCACGGCGCTCAGGTGAGCGTACAGCGACCACAGATCCTCGTCCGGGTGATAGACGACCACCGCGTTTCCGTATCCTCGAAACCCCGGAAGTCTCCGTTTGTCGCGCACCACGATGTCGACGACCCCGGCTCGCGCTGCAAAAACCGGGTCCCCCTTTTCCGCCTTAAAATCGACCCCGGCGTGGAAAGTCGGCCTGTTGCTGCGACGGCCACGGCGCTTCCCGAAAGGAGATGTGAGCCTGGAACTGCTTTTCACCGGCGAGGAGCACGCCCCATCGGCAGCCTCGCGCTCCTCGCCGCCCGCCGCGACAAAAGCCGCGTTCGGCACGTCGGCGAGCGCCTGCGCCGCCGCCACGGCGACGACCGCCGCTGCGAAAAGCGACGCGACCTTCGAGCTGCGCTTTGGGGGGGCCTTCGCCATTGAACCTCGTTCGCTCATGTCCGACGCCCCTTTTGCGCCCTGGCTTTCGCTCGACCTGCACGGGCACAAAAGAGGCGGCTTGAAGGGACAAGTGTTAACAGAACCGGGACCAGTGAGAAAGCACCATTAAAGAGATTTTATGGTTTTTGAGGATATTTTTGACCGAGTCGGGCCTCTCTCACACGAGGGCAGCTCGGCCGCGTCGCTCCACAACTTCGTCTTGCGGACATCGATTCAAAGGCCTAAAACCCTTTTTGCAGCAGTTGGAGCCCCGATATGAAGAACTCGAAATCAAAAAATGACATGAGCCGCCGCGCCCTGGTGGTCGTGCTCGACAGCGCCGGCATCGGCGAGCTACCCGACGCCGCGCGCTACGGCGACAGCGGCGCAGCGACCCTCCCCCACATCTACGAGCGCGTGCCGAAAATCCACACGCCCAACTTGGCGGCGCTCGGGCTCGGGCACATCGCCGAGTTGCGCGGCCTCCGAGCCGACGCGCCGCCCAGCGCGTGCTTCGGAAAGATGGCCGAGCGCTCCGCGGGCAAAGACACCACCACAGGCCACTGGGAGCTCATGGGCCTCGAGCTCGAAGAGCCGTTTCAGACCTTCGGAGAAGGGTTCCCCGAAGAGCTCCTCTTTGCCTTTCGCGAGGCCACCGGCCGCGGGGTTCTGGGAAACAAGGCCGCCTCGGGCACCGCCATCATCGAAGAGCTGGGCAAAGAGCACCTCGCGACAGGCGACTGGATCGTCTACACGTCGGCCGATAGCGTCTTCCAGCTCGCCGCCCATGAGGAGCGTGTGCCCCTCGAGGAGCTCTACGCGGCCTGCGAAGAGGCCCGGAAGATCTGCGACGGGTATCGAATCGGCCGGGTCATCGCCCGCCCCTTCGTCGGGCGCCCCGGCTCTTTCACGCGGACGTACAACCGCCACGACTACTCGATGCCCCCCGACGGCCCCACCGTGCTCGACGCCCTGAACGAAGCCGGCGTCCCCGTCTCGGGGGTCGGCAAGATACGCGATATCTTCGCCGGCGCAGGCGTCGGCGAGAGTTACGCGACCCACGGCAACGCCGAGGGGATCGAGCAGACTCTGGCTCTTTTGGGAAAACAACGAAGCGGGCTCATCTTCGTCAACCTGGTCGACTTCGACATGGTGTACGGTCACCGCCGAAACGTCGAGGGTTACGCCCGGGCCCTCGAGGAGTTCGACCGAGCCCTGCCCGAGATCCTGTCTGCGCTTGAAAAGCAAGACCTGCTTTTCATCACCGCGGATCACGGCTGCGACCCCACGTTCTTGTCACACACCGATCACACCCGGGAGTACGTGCCTCTCTTGGCCGCTTCACCTCTTTTCTCGCAAGGCGTGCCGCTGGGAACTCGCGGCAGCTTCGCCGACTTGGGCGCCACCGTGGCTCAGGCCCTCGGCGTGGCTTGGAGCGGGTCCGGCGAGAGCTTTTTGGGCGAGCTCCCGCTTTGACTCTGAGCATCTTGTCTTTTCAGCCCCGCTCGAGACTCTCCTCATACAAGGCGGCCCGGCGGCGATAGTGCTGCGCGCTCATGGGCAAAGAGGCCAGCTCGTCCTCGGATAGGGCTCGAACCACTTTTCCCGGAGATCCCAGCACCAGGCTGCCGTCGGGGATCTCTTTGCCCTCGGTGATGAGGGCGCGCGCCCCGATGAGGCAGTTTTTGCCGATTCGAGCGCCGTTTAGAACCACCGCCCCGATGCCCACTAGGCTCCCATCTCCCACGGTGCAGCCGTGGAGCATCGCCATGTGGCCCACGGTGACGCCCTCTCCGATCCGCAGCGGCGTGAAGGGATCGGCGTGCAGGACGCAGCCGTCTTGAATATTGGAGCCCGCTCCCACGAAGATGGGCGCGTCGTCCGCCCGGATGACGGCGTTGAACCAGACGCTCGCGCCCTCCTCCAAGGTGACGTCTCCGATGAGGGCAGCCCCGGGCGCCACGTAGGCCCCCTGTGCGAGCGCGGGCTCGCGCTGCTCGATGCGGTACTTCACGAATGACCTCCCTCGTTTTCAGATATTTTTTTCAAGACAATGCGACGGGCGGGTTCACGAGGAGCGCCAAATAAAAAGGCCTCCCGGGGCAAACCCGCGAGGCCTTTTTTATTGGCGCGCATGGAGCGATTCGAACGCCCGACCCTCGGTTCCGTAGACCGATGCTCTATCCAACTGAGCTACATGCGCGTGTCGAGCCAGCTTCGCAAGAAGCGGCGGAGAGGGAGGGATTCGAACCCTCGATACCTAATGGTATACGCGCTTAGCAGGCGCGCGCCTTCGACCTACTCGGCCACCTCCCCTTAACTGGGTGTCGGCCGAGCTCCAGCGGAGGAGGTAGGATTCGAACCCACGGAAGGTTGCCCTTCAACGGTTTTCAAGACCGCCGCCTTCGACCACTCGGCCACTCCTCCTAATTTCGAAAGAGCAAGGGGTCTTTTCAAACCCGCAGGCGGAGTCTTTATCGGTTTGAGCCGCCGATGTCAAGTTGAAATTTGGATCAGTCGCGAAGGGGCGGCGGTATGGCCATGGAGCCGCGGATGGTTCCTTGGGGATCGTCGCCGAAGGGCTTTGAGGTGCGATAGACCTGGGCGTACAGGTGCGCCGATATCACCGAGGCGATGAAGGTCGCGAAAAAGAATCCGACGACGAAAAAGACCGCGCAAAAAACAGAGACTATCTTGAGGGCGAAGACGAGCCCCCAGGCGACGAAGTACCTGCCCGCGTTGTTGCCGATGAAGGTGAATATCTCTTTGAAGTGAAACGCCGCTTTGATGTCCCCCTTTACGACGAGACGTATCAGAGCCGCGGGGACGAGCATCGACGCGATGATCTGCAAGGCGGCGGTCGGCGCGATTAGCAAAAGATCCGTGCCCGGATCGCCGCCGGATACGGAGACGTAGATCCGCACCAGGTACAAAACCAGCACCGGAGAGTAGTAGCCCAAAAGGACGAGCACCGGCTCCATCCCTTCGAAAAACAAGCTCCTAAAATCCGACCAGTCCGGCAGCCTCGCGTCGCGGCCTTCCAAGACGTCGCACAAGACCCGCATGACGTAACCGGCGACGACAAACGCAAAGAACACTGTGAAAAAAAGCGTACTTACCGCCCCGCCGATAAACAGCTTCTTCGCCGCCTCCGGCGCTCTGAATGCGAACGAAAATGACCTTTCAACTTTCATGGAACTAAAACTATATCCCCTCTTTGCCCCTTCGACGAAATAAAAGTCGATTCTTCCGATAGCCGCTACTCATTCACCCACGGCCTCGGGGCTCTGAGGCCGTGGGTGAGAACCCAGGGCGCGACCTTGGTGGAATATTTTTGTTGCCCGATCTGCACAAAACCATTCCCCATCAGTGAAGCGCAAAGCGCGTGTCTCTTGCGCGGGCCGGCCGTAAAGGGGCGCAGGGGAATGAGAGCCTTGCCGAGGCTGCCGTGCCACCCGTCCTCGGTAGGGTGGGGCCACGCAAAGAGCCCGCCCGCGACGAGCAGCCTTCGCATCCGGCCTAAGAACTCGACCTTTGCAGCCGCTCGCGGCAGCCCGCAGGTCAGCACCACCGCATCGAACGTCTCGTCCCGCAGGGGCAGATCACAAAGGCGGCACTCCAAAAGCGTCACGCGATCTTCGTCGCTGGAGCCGAGCTTCTTGAAGAGCCTGTACAAAGACCGGAAGCGGTCGCTCACAACGACCGTGTCGTGTCCCAATTTTATGATGGCCGAGGCAGCCTCCAGATCGCCTCGGTAAACGATCACCACGCGGCGCCGTCCGACGACAAACGCTTCTCCGAGAAGCCCCGCGACCAGTGCACCGAGGTCATTCATCCTCGACCTTCAAGATGTCGTCCATGATTTTGATCTCCAGCCGCTCCACGTGCCGCTCGTCCGAAGACAAAACCCGCAGCTCCACTCCGGGCACCTGGACGACCGCGCCCTTTTTGGGGATGGTGCCGAAGGAGGTCACCACGAAGCCGCCCACCGACTCGTATTCTCCGGAGTCGGGCAGCGAGATCCCGGTCACGTCTTTGAGGTCGTGGATGGAGAGCCGAGCGTCCACGTGCCAGTGGTCGTCTCCCATTTTTTTGACCATCGCCTCTTCGAGATCGAACTCGTCGCGGATCTCCCCGACCAGCTCTTCGATGATGTCTTCGAGGGTCACGAGGCCCGAGGTCCCGCCAAACTCATCCACCACGATGGCCATGTGCTGACCGTTGCGCCGCATCCGGGTCAGAAGGTCGCTTATCTTCTGCGTCTCCGGCGCAAACATGGGAGCTTTGCGGATGAGCGTCTCGATGCTCTTTGTCGCGTTGGTGTCCTTGCGCCCGATGACCTGCAGGAGATCCTTGGCGTAGAGCAAACCGATGATCTCGTCCATGTTGCCTCTATAGACGGGGATCCGCGAGTGTCCTCGCTCCAAGATAGCGCGCACCGCGTCGGGCAAGGTGGTGCCGGCGTCGAGCCCGAAGACGTCGGTTCGCGGCACCATGACCTCTTTGACGTGGGTCTCGGAGAACTCGACCACCGACATGAGCAGCTCGCCTTGCACCTTCTCTTCGAAAACCGACTGGTCGTGCCCCAGGCGGATCTGGTACTCGATCTCTCCCTCGGTGACCGCCGGCTCAGGCGCCAAGGAGGCGGAGCGCCCCATCAGGAGCAGGGGGATGCGAGACAGCGGCGCCGTGAAGACCCAAAGCACCTTATCAACCACCCACAAGATCCGCAAAAGCACCACGGAGACGTTGTCGGACAGCTGAAGAGCCACGCTCTTGGGGGTTATCTCAGCGAAGATGAGCACGACGATGGTGAGCCCGGACACCGAGATCGCCTCGGCGTAGTGGGGCCAGAACCAGTACGCCACCTGAAAGGCCAGCACCGAGGCGAGGATGTTGACCAGATTGTTGCCGACCAAAAGCGCGGCCAGGATGCGCCGCTTCGACTCGAGCCAGAAGCCCAACATGGCGTACTTTTGAGGCTCGTGGTCGAGCAGGTGCCTGGCCCGGGTCTCCGAGATTTTCGTGAGCGCCGTCTCGGACCCCGAGAAGAACGCACTGAGCACCAGGCAGACAACAATGCCTATGATCTCCTGAGTAGGGAAAGGACTGTCAGCACCATCCATTTCGCGTCAACCGTTGCCGGGTCCCTCGAACCGCGCGGCGAGCTCGGCGTTGTGAATCGCGATCGCCGCCTGAGCCGCAAAGCTCGTGAAAAGGTCTAAGTCTTCCTCGTCGAAGCCGCGTTCCTCGGAGCTCTCCGCGTCGAGGGCGCCGATTACCTTGCCGAAAACCCGCAGCGGCGCGGCCATCTCGGAGCGGCTGCCGGACACGCCGGGAACGTAGCGGGGGTCTTTACTCACGTCCGGTACCAAGATCGGGACACCCGTCGCCACGAGGTGCCCCGTGACGCCTTCGCCGACGAAGAGCTTGCGCGGCGCGTTCTCGTCGTACCCCAAAGAAGCCCGCATGTCGAGAGTCTCACCGTCTTCTTCGAGCAGCAAGACCGCGCAATGGCTGAGGTCGAAGGCCTCGGCGCACAGCCGCAGGATCTCTTCGAGCAGCTCGTCGACCGTCATCCGGCGGCTGAGCGATCGCGTGACCCGATGCAGGAGGTCGAGTCGCCGCGTGCGGTCGTCGAGCTCCTCGAGCCGCCGCTTCGTCTCCCGCCGAAGCCCGGCGGCTCCCATGGCGGCGGAGACCTGTTCTCCGAAAGCGGTCAAGAGGTTGAGATCTCCGCGGGTGAAGGAGGAGCCCGACTTTTCCACCTGCAACACCCCGACGATTTGGTTGCCGTCCCGCAGCGGCACCGCCATCTCCGAGAGCTGCAGCCTGTCGGCGTCGAGCCTCGAGACGCTCGCCACCAAGACGGGCCTGTCTTCCCGGATCACCCTGCCGGGCGTGCCCTCATCGGCCCGCATCCGGCCCAGCTGCCGGGCTTCGGGCATCTGGTGCGTCTGTCGAACCACA
>JAABTR010000194.1 GCA_011389755.1 Deltaproteobacteria bacterium
GAGCTGACCGGTCGCGGGCTCGAGAATCCATACGGCGGAGTGCTGCCAGTCGAGCACCTCGGACAGCAGATCCAACGCGGTGCACACGACCTCGTCGTGATCCGTTATCTTCTCGAGGCTGCGGGAGATGTCTCCGAGCAGCTTGACCTCGAGCTGGGTCCGCTTGCGGACTTCCCGCTCATAGGTGAGCTCCTCTTCGCACTGGGCGGCCCCGATGGCCGCCGAGGCGTAGGAGGCGACCACCGTGAGCAAGGAGAGATCCTCGTTATCGAAGGCGCCCAGAACCGGGCTCTCCACGTCGATGACGCCGACGATCCCGTCGCCTCTTAGGATCGGCACCACGAGCTCGGACCGACCCGCGTTCATGCCTTTGACGTAGCGCGGATCGGTGGTCACGTCCCCGATATTGACCGGCTCGGCGTGTCTGACCGCGTACCCGGTCGCGCCCTGGGAGACCGGGATGCGCAGACCGCTCACGTCTCCGTAGCCGTAAGCCGAGATCACCTCGAGCTCCTCCAGCTCGGGGTCGAACAGCAGCACCGCCGTCTGGCTGTAGTTGAGCCGCGTCGCGACGATGTCGACCACTTTTTGCATGGCCTGCTCGAGGCCCGCTCCCTCCACGAGGCTCTGCCCCACGCGGTGTATGAGCTCGTAGCGATCCGAGCGCGCCTGCAGCTCGATGACTCGGGCGCGGCACTCGTCTCGCTCCTTGCGGGTCCGCCTGGCCATCGCGGCCAAGAGCGCCCCGAGGCGCGCCGACTCCCAGGCTCCCGCGCCAAACCCGTCTTGCGACCGGTGGTGCAAGAGGGCGAGCCCGTGGTCGCTCTCGGCGTCCTCGATGTGCACCACCAGGAGTCCCTGTCCCCAACCCGGCACTAGGCCGGCGCGGCGGAGCGCGGAGGTGAAATCGCTGCTCGGCGGTCCGTCCTCCTCGCCTTGAGCGCCGATGAGCGCCGCGTCCTCAATGCGGTGGGCCACCTCGTCGGGGCCGCAGCCGTCGAAGGCCCGAGCCACGAGGCGCTCGGTGGGGCCTTCGCGCAGGTACACCACCGCCGCGTCAGCGCTACAGACCTCCCGCAGCATCTGCGCGGTCTTGTCGCACCATTCTTCGGCTCGAACCGCGCGAAGCGTTTCGGTCGCCTTGTCCAGCAACCCGCGCAACCGACGCGGCAGTTCAGGGCTCGTTTCTTTAGGCATCTGTACCGTTAAAGGGACATTTGGATCGCTTTGTCAACAAATCACATCGAATTTCGAAACGTTACCTCAGCCGCCGGAGGCCTCAAAGACCTTCTTTTCCCTGAAAAGCCGGACCAGCTCCGAGTCGATGTGCCTGTCTTTGGCCTCCATCTCCAACATCGCGAGCCCGCGCTCGATGGACACGGCCTTTTTGTACGGCCTGTCAGCGGCGGTCAAGGCGTCGAAGATGTCCGCGACCGTCATCATCTTTGACGGCAGCAAGATGTCGTCGCCGGTCAGGCGCGCCGGATAGCCCGAGCCGTCCAGCTTCTCGTGGTGCGCCGCGGCGTACCTCCGAACGTTCGCGAGCCCCGGTATCCATTTCACGTGCCCGAGAAACTCGTCGGTGAAAGCGGCGTGCTCCCTGATCTCCTCGAGCTCTTCGGAGGTGACGCTGCCCTTGGCCGACTGCAGCGACTCCACCTCGTGGGCTTCGAGGTAGGGCTGACGGGAGCCTCCCAGGTCGAAATAGGTCCGATTCGCGATCTCCTCGATGCGCTCGAAATCGCCCTCGGACAGATAGCTGGGCTCGTTGGCGGCGCTGATGACTCTCCAGCACTCCTCGATCTCACTGACCGCCCGCTCGCAGGCGCTGTCGAGGATGGCGAGCTCCTGCGCCGGCGCGCCTTCCTCCACCATCATGATGCGGCGGTGCAGGTGGTCGTTTTCGATGGAGCGCTTGATGAAGTCAAAGCGCGATCGGATGATATTTTGGGTCTGCGGGTAGAGCTTCTTCGCCTTGAGCAAGACCTCTTCGCGGACCCGGACCTTGCCGAAGTCGTGAAGCAGGGCCGCCAGCTCGATCTCTTCGAGCTCGCCCTCGCAATAAGCGATATCGGCGAAGACGCCCTCTTTCTCCTCGCTGACCGCCTCGGCCAGTCGGCGGGTCAGCGCCGCCACGCGAAAAGAATGCCCCGAGGACGTGGGATCGCGCTGCTCTATAGTCTTGACCGCGGCCTCCACGAAGCTGCGAAACATGCGTTGGAAATCGGGGGCCGTCTCATTCGGGTGGGCCATCGCGAGTCTCCTTTTCGCCAAAGTTCTCCTTCGACCCGGCGTCGTGCGAATCGTACGCGCGGATGATGTCCTGGACCAGAGGGTGCCTCACGACGTCGACCTCGGAGAACCGCTGAAACGCTATCCCCTCGATCCCGGCCAGCACCTGGCAGGCGTCGATGAGCCCCGACTTCGTCCCGGAGGGGAGGTCCACTTGGCTCACATCCCCGGTCACCACCGACTTCGACGAAAACCCAAGCCGCGTCAGAAACATCTTCATCTGCTCCCGCGTGGTGTTTTGGGCCTCGTCGAGGATGACAAACGAGTCGTTGAGAGTGCGCCCGCGCATGAAAGCCAGCGGCGCAATCTCGATTTGCCCCTGCGCGATCGCCGTTTGCGTCTTTTCTGGTCCGAACATATCGTCCAGGGCATCGTACAAGGGTCTCAGGTAAGGATTGATCTTTTCGGCCATATCGCCAGGTAAAAAGCCCAGGCGCTCTCCGGCCTCCACAGCGGGCCGAGCCAGGACGATTCGGCGGTACTTGCGCTGCATCAGCTCGGCCACCGCCACCGCCACCGCCAGATAGGTCTTGCCCGTGCCCGCTGGCCCCACCGCGAAGGTCAGATCGCTTCTGCGCATGGCGTCGACGTACTGTTTCTGTGCGAGCCCCTTTGGCGAGATGACCCGCTTGCGCGAAGAGATGTAGATGACCTCATTGAAGATGCTGTCGAGCTTGGCTTTGGGGTTGTCGGCGAGGATCCGCGCCGCTCGGACCACGTCTATCTCGCTGAACGAGCCGCCTCGCTTGCTCGAGCGCCCGAGCTGGTCGATGAGGCGCAGCCCCGCGGTCACCTTCTCGGGCGCGCCGCGCAGGTGCAGGCTCAGGCCCCGCTGGCCCAGTGAGACTCCCAGCTCCCGCTCGAGCACCGCCATGTGCTCCCCGTGGGGCCCCAGGACCTTGAGCATCAGCTCTTGATCCGAAAAATCGTAGTGGTCGCTGCGTGACCCTCCGGTCTCGGAGAATTTGTCCATGTTCGCTTTTTCCCAGCTCCTTTAGCCCCTAGAAGGCGCCCGATCTCGCCGCGCCCGGCTCAGTTCCGGTCGCGAAGCCAAGGCGCGTCCTCGGCCTGGACGCTCCCGCTTAGAAAATCCTTTCCCACGCTCGGGTTCATGGCCAGCGTCAGAAGGTCCTCGGGGCGCTTGACGAGGCCCGTGGGTTCGTACTCCGCGCGCAGTTTGTCGAGCTCGGGCTCGAGGTAGTCCGCCGGCCGGCCGTCGACGGGCTCTTCCTTGCCGAGGATGCGCTTTCGAAACTCGGGATCGATGGGCGCTGGGGTCCGCCCGTACATCCCCTTGACGAGGTTCTTCGTCTCGTTGCCGACGACCTTGTAGCGACCGAGCAGCACGTTGAAGACCGCCTGGACGCCGACGATCTGGCTCGTGGGAGTGACGAGCGGCGGATAGCCGCAGTCCTTTCGCACCCGGGGCACCTCCGCCAAGACCTCCTCGAACCTGTCGAGCTTCCTTTGAACGCTGAGCTGGCTGATGAGGTTCGAGAGCATGCCGCCGGGGACCTGGTAGGCCAAGACCCGCGCGTCCACCCGCTCTGAGATGGGGTTGATGAGCGCGTCGTACTTCTCCCGGTAGGTCTTGAACAGCTCGGTGGCGCGGGCGAGCGCGTCGAAATCGATGCCCGCGTCGTTTCGCGTGCCCTTGAGGGCGTAGGCCACGGTCTCGGTGGCCGGCTGCGAGGTGCCGCCCGAGAACGGGGAGATGGCGCAGTCGACCCGGTCGACACCCGCTTCGATAGCGGCCTGGTAGGCCATGGGTGCGATGCCGCTGGTGCAGTGAGAGTGAAGGACTACCGGCAGCCCCACCTGCTGCTTGATGGCCCTCACGAGGTCGTGGGCGTCGGCCGGCGTGATGATACCCGACATGTCCTTGACGCACACCGAATCGCAGCCGAGCTCCGCCAGGCGCCGCGCGACCCCTACGAAAATCTCGATGGTGTGAAAAGGACTCGTGGTGAACGAGATGGTCCCCTGAGCGTGCTTGCCCAGCCGCTTGACGGCTCGGATCGACGCCTCCATGTTGCGGGTGTCGTTCAGCGCGTCGAAGATCCGGAAAACGTCGACGCCGTTTTTGTCCGCCAGCCGCACGAACTCCTCGACGACATCGTCCGCGTAGTTGCGGTAGCCCACGAGGTTCTGACCCCGAAGGAGCATCTGGATGGGGGTGTTCTTCGCCGCTTTTTTGACCCGCGAGAGCCTGTCCCAGGGATCCTCTGCCAAAAAGCGCAGGCAAGAATCGAAGGTCGCCCCGCCCCAGGCCTCGAGCGCCGCGTACCCCACCTGATCGAGCACGGGGGCGGCCTCTAAAATATCTGCTGTTCGCAGGCGCGTGGCCATCAAGGATTGATGTGCGTCGCGAAGCGCGGTCTCGGTGATCTGCGTCATAGCTCTTCTCCTTGGCTCACGGGACCCTTTTTTTCGTGCTGTCGAAGCAAGCGCGCGTCGCTCGCGCGTTTTAGGGCCCGGATACTTTTCGTACGTGATGTTCGACCACCGCCGGGGCAACGTCAATCGGTTGGATCATATTTGGGGTAAAAAAAGCAGCTGCACTCTCGTGTCACAAGGGCGGGGTACTTTTATCGGCCCGGTCTCCACTGACCCTCGACGTCTCTATCCGAATAGTTGAGCCAGACCTCCGAGATGCCCAAGGTCCGCTTCAACCCGTGGAGCTGAGCGTTCTCGTAGCCGCTTTTCGGGACGTCAAACACCAGCTCCTGTCCGGGAAACTCTTCTTCCACGGCGCCTGTCGCCTCTGCCCACCGGTAGGTTCCCGCCGTGATGTACCACGCCCGGGTCTCGGGGTCCCGGCAGGCCACGTGCCTGAGCCTGTTGCAGGAAATATCGTTGAATCTCCCGTCGCCGCGCTGGACGGCGCAGTCCTCGCCGCCGACATTGTTGGGCTCGTTTTGACCCCAGCTCCAGATCTGAGCCCTTAACCGAGCGTCGAAGGGGACCACCTGGTCCAGGCCGATGGCTCCGATCCCGCACTGCGTCATTTCGGCCGCGTCTCCGGCGCTGATGCGCGGACCGGGATCGCCGAAAAAGGCCGAGAGCCTCGTCGAGTCCTCGTAGACTCTGACCAGGTGAGTTTGAAGGTAGTCGGCGCCTCTGTCGCCCACGCGGCACTCGGGATAGGGCTCGAAGCGGTCCAGATCCTCGGTTGAAGAAAAATGCCCATAAAAGACGGTATTCGCCCAGGCGCTCGTGGCGCAGTTGCCGCCGATGAGCAGAAGCTGCTTGCCGGCGTCGAGGACCTCCGCCTTGGTCAGGTCCATGGGCAGCGACTGACACCCACTGGGCTTGTAGACGAGATCCCCTACGTGGCGGTCGAGCTCCGAGATGGCCTTGTCGTAGCGTCCTTCCAGCTGATCTTCCATATAGACGATTACGACCTCATCGGGATTTTGGTTCAACCAGCTGCGAATCTCTGCGAGCCCCTCGGAGAGCAACCTGTCGTTGGGGTGGGTGCCCCAATCCCCTCTGCCGTGGCTGAGCTTGAGCTTTTGCCCAAACTTCCACTGCCACGGCCAAAGCCCGCTGGACGAAAAGGTGTAGTGCACGTCGAGCTCCACGGCTCGGACGCCGATCTCCAATTGGTCGTACAGCGAGAGTTTTTGATTGGGATCGGCATAGCTGCCGTTTCGCGAGTACACGCCCGCGTTGAACGAATTGTGGGTCGTCACGAACGAGGCCTCCCCCAATGGGGCATACAGATCGATCTTGCTTTGAAGCGCGAGCGCCTTGTACTCCCACGACTCTTTGTAGTCGCTCACATCCGAGCCGTAGGCGGTCGCCGAGGTCAGAGCACACAGGCAGGCCACAAGGCCACCGGCAAATCTCAACATCCCTTCCCTCCTTTTTTTTGTCTTTTGACGAAGGTACTACGTTCGGAAAAAAAAGAGGATTAAATGACCGCCGACTCGCCCAGGTAGAGCTTTCGAGCCAGGGCGTCTCGCGCCATCTCCTTGGGGGGTTTGCTCACCACCACCTTGCCGTCCACGAGCAGGTGGGCCTCGTCGCAGGTCTCGAGGGCCTGCACAGCGCTGTGATCCGTCAAGACCACGCTCATCCCGTCTTCGGCGAGCCGGCGGATATCTCCGGCGATGCGCTGCCTGGCCAGGGGATCGACCCCCGCGAACGGTTCGTCACACAAAAGCACCCGCGGCTGTGGGCACAGGGCTCTGGCGAACTCGAGCCGCCGCCGCTCTCCGCCCGAGAGGGTGTGGGCCTTCTGGTCGGCCACCGCTTCGAGCCCGTAGCGGCCCAGAAGCTGTTCGGCCCGGGATTTCGGGTCGTTGTGGCGCAGGGCGCTGAGGAGCGCCGTCAGGTTCTGGCGCACGGTGAGCCCCCAGAGCACCGACGGGCCCTGGGGGACATACCCAAGACCGGCCCGCGCCCGCTCGTGAAGGGCCAACCCGTCGAGGCAGACCCCGTCCAGCCGAACCGTCCCCCCGTCCGCTCTCACGATGCCCAGGGCGAGCTTGAACGTCGTGGTCTTGCCCGCCCCGTTGGGGCCGAATAGAGCCACCACCCTCCCCGGCCGGGCACACAAAGACACGGCGTCCACCACCGTCCGGCGGCGGTAGCGCTTGACCAGGCCAGACAGCTCCAGCCCGCTCATCGTCCCCCATCTTTTATGCCGTGCAGCTCAAAGACCCCCCTCGCCTCCAAGACCTCTATCTCTTGTGTGCGCAGGTCGATCTCCACCCGCCGGCCCTCGAGGGTCTGGGCGCCCCGCCGGACGCTGGGCTCGCCCTCGAGCACGAGGCGAAAGCGCTGGGCGTCCAACCGGGCCCGCTGGGCGTGGGCTTCCAGTTCCTCCCGAGTTATCCTCACGTGCCCCTGTGCCTCGAGGGATTCAACGCCTTCGTCATCACCGTAGCGCACCTCGAGGCGATCGCAGCGGATGCGCAAGGTGCCGTAGACCGCTTCCACGTTCCCTTCGAACGACGCGGTACGCTTCTCGTGGGACACCTTGAGGCGATCCGCGCGCACCGAGGCGCGCGCTTGGGGGATCTGCCGGTCGGGCGCCGCGCCCTGTGCGAACATAAGCGCCGCAAACCCTGTGGCAGCGGCGATCCCAAGATGATGCCGGCGCCCCGTCATCTGGGCCTCTTCCGCTCGAAGAGCGCCGCATCATCCAAGGTGAAAGACGCTCGCACGTCGTCCTCCAAAGAAGCGCTTTTTTTCCGGATGTCGATAACCGCCCGGCTCGCCTCCCCGGTCACGCGCCCTGCCCAGTCGAAGCGAACGTCTCCGCCGAGCCGCAGGATATCCCTGCGCTGCCCCAGCTCGGCGCTACGCGCCCGCAGGCGGATGTCGCCGCTTCCCCAG
>JAABTR010000195.1 GCA_011389755.1 Deltaproteobacteria bacterium
TTCACTTTTTTTATCGGAATCGAGCCTTTGAGGTCGCCGTCGCGATAGAGGATCGGCGACGCGCCGCGGGTTATCGCCACGTGGCGAACTCCTCGGGCTTTGAGATACTCGAAGATGTCTTCTTCGGTCTCGCTGCCGGCCGGGCGAAAGTCTTGCGAGCATACGGCGTAGTCGGCAAGCGCCCACAGGGGGTCGAAGGCGGGTTTCGGGTGACCCACGTCCAGCGCGAGGGGCGTTTCGCGAAAACGCCTGGACAAAGAGGCGCTCAGGTGGGCCTGGTGACCGTCTGCCAGGATAATGTCAGGTGCCTGTAGGGCGGCCGTGTCGGCGAAGCTGCCAGCATCCTTTTTCCCAAGCTCGTGGGGTGGGAGACTGAGCACCGCGCGATCTCCGGTCCGTGTGTTGACGACGACAGAGGCAACAGGGGGCGGCTCGCGGCGGTCGGGGGCGGCGTCTACGACGGTGACGCCTCGCTCCTCGAGCTCGTGTCGGATGATCTGGGCGACCGCGCTGCGTCCCAAGGTTCCGACGAGGAAGGCGTCACCTCCGAGGCGCGCAAAGGTCACGGCGGCGTTGGCGGCGGGGCCCCCGGCGGCGACCAGGACGCCGTCCGTCATCAGCTTTTCGTTCTGCCTGGGGAGGCGCTCGGAGCGATAGATGATGTCGAGGGTGATCATCCCCACGAAGAGTCCGCGTTTTTTTTGGTTGGCTTTCATGGAGACTATGATTGGATGAGGCGCGCTGTGCGGTCAATCGATCATGTGAGCAGTGAGGTCCTCCAAGGTAAAGCCCGCCGCCTGCTCGGCTCGAGATAAAAGCGCCTGCGCGTCGGCCTTGTCCGGCGTTAGCTCGAGCGGCAGCATCGCGATCCGGTTTTTCACTGCGAAAACCAAGTGTCCGCCGTTTGGATTCGGGGCGATGGTGGAGACCGGATCTGACAGCTTCAGGTCCAGGACAGGTGTCAGCGTTTCGCTGTCCCAGATGCCGATGTGTTTTTTGCCCGAGGCCGCGATAAAAGGGCCGTCGGCGGCATATGCCGCGTCGGTGCACGCGACATCATTCCAGGCGATCGTCCCAGCGAGCTGAGCATTTTTCGTGTCAAAGAGGAGCAAGCTTTTGCCTGCGCAGGCGGCTATTCTTCGGCCGTCCTTGGAAAACCCACCGAGGGTGGTCAGCGCTGCGTCGGTCTCACACGTGGTTATTTCCTCACCGGTCAGCGGATCTCGTAAGACGAGCCGCCCATTTTTGTGCAAAGAAGCGGCCATCTTCCCGTCGGGTGAGAAGGCAAGGTCCAAGATGACGCCGTTTTTCTTGTTCGGAGCCGATGACCTGATGAGCTCGCCGCTGTCTGCCGCCAGGAAGCGCACCGAGCCGTCGGCGCCCCCCACGGCGACCTGTTCCTTGCCGGGGACGAACGCCAGGCCTCGATCCCGCCGGCTTTGCGACTTGGTCATAAAGGACAGCTCGGTGGGGTCGAGCAGCCAGGTGCGCAAGGTTCCGCTCTCGGTCAACGCGGCGACGCGGTGGCCGTCAGGAGAGACGGCGGTCTGGACGGCGGGTTCTCCCTTTGTCGCGAATGCGATCTCGCTCGCTTGTTTTGCATTCTTCCAGACCCTCACCGCATGATTGCTCGCCGCGGCCGCCATCACTGTGCCGTCTTTTGAGAAAGCGACGTCGTTGACGACGTCACTTTCGTTGGAAGAGACAAACACGTGACGGATTGAATGCTCGCTGCGTCGCCAGATGCCCACCTCTCCATCCGGGCTTTTAGTCAACACAAAGCCGCTGTCCGCAGAATGGGCGACGAGCTGCACCGGTCCGGACAGGGGGTCGAGTTGCAACAAGATGAGGTCATTCTTCCAGTCGAGAATTCTCAGCGAGCCGCCCTCGGAGACGACGGCCAGCCAAGACTCGTTGTTTGGAACCCAGGTCGCCACGGGAACTTCGGTGAATCCCAGTTTGATCGAAAACAGGCGGCGCCCTTTTTCCGTGTCCCAAATTCGGACCGTTCCATCATCGCTCGTCGACAGAAGCCGACTCCCGTCGGCGGAATACGCGAGACTCTGCACCGGCTTCGAGTGCGCCTCGATGAGAAGGTGCCGGCGCTCGGCGGGGAGCTGCCAGATCATGATCTCGCCGCCCGAGCCCCCGACCGCTAAACGGTTGCGCTGGGGGTTGTAGGCGAGGGCCTGAGCGGCGCCTGTGCTGCTGCGCAGGTCGCTCAAGGGTTTGCCTCGCTGGGTCCCCCATAGCTTGACGTCTCCTTTTTGGTGGGAGGTTGCCAGCACCGAGCCGTCGAAAGACAGCGATGCCGCGACGATGGGTTTGCCACCGACGGACAGGCGCGCTTTTCGCTGACCCGTTCGTGTATCCCAAATCCACGCTTCGCCGCCCTGGGATACCGCGATGAGCGTGTCGCCGTCTGAAGACACCTGCAGAGCAACGATGGCTGACGACAGGTTGCCGAGCTCCTCTGGGGTGCTCCACGTTCCCATGTCGTGTCTGCGGACTACGCCGCCGTCAGTGCCTACGAAGACGGCTTCGGCATGGGGATGCATCGTCCAGACGGCGATGTCGCTCCCTGAGTCCGTGGTGTCCAAAATCTCGTAGCGGGCCCACGCCCTGGACAGATAGTGACGTCCCAGCATCGAGGCGGCCGATTCCCCCGCTTGGGAGTTGTTTGCCGCGAAATTTTCATCGAAGTTCGGGCTGCCGGGATAGGCAGGGTTGCCCAGAAGCGATGCGGCGGCATGGATCGTTGCGGCGTGATGGCGGTGTTTTGCGGCGCTTTGTTCGGCCTGCTTCGCTAGTGTCAAAGAGGCTTTGAGCGATGCTTGGAGCAGACGCAAGGCTTCCTGTTGAGCCTCTTTCATCGCTTTTTGTTTCGCTTGATACGCGGCTGCTTGATGCGCCGCCGTTTTATCAGCGGGCGGCTCAACCCGAAATGGGTTGAAGAGAATCATCAACGAGGCTGCGAGCGCGATCAGGATGACAGCCGCGGCGATGGCCGGCGTGTTGGTCTTTTTCTGACCGGTCGGGACCGGGACTTTGGTGATGTCTTTGGGAGAATAAAGCACTCTCGCCGCCGCGTTCCGCTCCAGTAACCGACCTAGGGTCGCTGCGTCGTTGAGGCGTTTGCGGGGAGAACGGCGCAGCGCTCGCAGGCATAGCTTCGCCAGGGAGTCGGGGATTCGCGGCTCGATCTGCCGGGGGTGAATGATCTCACCGTCGAGTATCAAAGAGCGCAGGGCCTCGCTGTCCGAGGCTTCGAAGAGGGGCCGCCCGGTTAAAATCCTGTAGAGCAAGACCCCCAGCGACCAGATGTCTGCCGTGCGGTGGGGGGGCGCCGCGTTGCCAACCCGTTCCGGGCTCATGTGGAGACCGATGGGCGACGAAGGAGGTGCCGGGAGCGCGCCCCCTCTCTCCAAGACAGCCGCGCTGTCCCAGTTTCGAATCACCGTCTCTCCCCGCTCTCCCAGCACGATACTCTTCTCATCGAGACCGAGATGCACCACGCCCCGCGAGTGGGCGTACGCCAGCGTGCGGCAGACCTGGATAAATCTCGGCAAGAGAGCCATTCGCTGCTTTGCGGTCCTGCACCCGTCGAGCGCCCTCTCCAAGGATCGACCTTTGAGGGGGAGGGCAGAGTCCCCAGTGGGTTCGGAGTCGGCGTCGGTTCTCCGGGCTTTCGCCGAGGCCTGGTTTGTCTCGGGGATGAGGCGCCTTATGGCCTCTTTGTTTTGAAGCCAGCCGTCGATGGCCAGGATCACGCTCGAAGGATCTCTGCCGCCTTGGGGATAGCCGTCGCTCTGGGTAAATGAGCTCGACAGCTCTGTGAGCTCCACGATCTCAGAGATCTCCAGGATGTCCGCGGTGGCCGAATCGTCTCCGGCGGTGGCGCCTTTTGGGTCCGTGGGAACATCTTCCGGGGCGAGCCCGTCGTCGACGAACGGTTTGGGCAAGGGATCCGTTATTTTTTCGTCCCACGCGGGCTCTGGTTTTTTGGGAACCTCTTTCCAATCGCCTTTGGATAGATCCCTCACACTCGGGAGCTTGGAGCCTGCCGAGGGCGATGGCTTTTTAGATTTTGGATCGGGTTTTTGCCCCATGTCAGCTTTCCTCGAGGCTCTTTGTAGTCACCATGTCTTTATTAAAGTGTAGAACAGGGCGACGCCGCGTCCAGGTAAAACCCGATGGTTCGCTGCGGATAACGATGAGGCACCGTCAAACAGGACACCGGTCTTGCCGGAGGAGACGGGTTTGTCGCATTTCGACTCCACACTTACGAGCAATCGTATCAGCAGGGGCGCGCCTGTTTGGGCACGCTAGATGCATAGGCCGGCGGTGACTTTCGCTAAACAAGAAAGGTTGAGGGAGGATGGAGGGTCCAGCTTCCCGGTTTGCCGTCGATGAGCCAGCTTCAAACAAGTCCCCAACGAGGTATCGCGTTCGTCGGAAGCTACCTTCCGCGCAGGTGCGGGATAGCGACTTTCACCCACGACTTGGTTCAGGCGGTCTCCGCGTGCTCCGGTCAAGAGCAGCCGGTCATCGTAACGGCGATGAACGACATCCCTCAAGGATACGATTATCCCGAACGGGTCAAGTTCGAGGTGCGGCAAGAGCACCTGGTCGATTTTACACGGGCGGCGGACTATCTGAACTTCAGTCGCTACGACGTCATCTGCCTCCAGCACGAGTACGGTATCTTCGGCGGGGGAGAGGCGGGGCCCAATATTTTGACCTTGCTGCGGGAGCTGCGCAGACCCGTGGTTGTGACCTGTCATACGGTCCTCAAAGAGCCGCAGCCCGATTACTTGGAGGTCTTTCGAGAGATCGCCGCGCGGGCGGCCAAGTTGGTGGTGATGAGCGAGAAGGCCGTGGCTTTCCTCAAAGATGTCTACGGCGTCGACGAGAGTAAGATCGCCTGTATACCTCACGGGATCCACGATACTCCTTTCATTGATCCCGGATTTTACAAGGACAAGTTCGGCGTCGAGGGGCGCCGAGTTCTGCTCACGTTCGGCCTACTACATCGAAACAAAGGCATCGAGTACATGGTCGAGGCGCTGCCGGCCGTGGTGGCGAAACATCCGAACGTGATGTACCTCGTTTTGGGAATGACGCATCCTTCGGTGTACCGCAAAGAAGGAGAAGCCTACCGTCTCGAGCTCCAGAGGCGCGCCCGGGAGCTGGGTGTCGGCGGACACGTGCTGTTTCATCCCCGTTTTGTAGAGCTCGACGAGCTGCTCGAGTATCTGGGAGCGGCCGATATTTTCGTGACGCCTTACCTGACTATGGAGCAAATCACCAGCGGCGTGCTCTCCTATGCCATGGGGGCCGGCAAGGCGGTGGTCTCCACCCCTTACTGGCACGCTGAGGAGCTCTTGGCGGATGGGCGCGGGCGGCTCGTGCCGCCTCGTGATCCGGCGGCGCTCGCCCGTGAGATCACCGACCTTCTCGACGATGAGACGGCCTTCAACGCCATGCGCAAGGCGGCGTACCTGTATTCTCGCTCCGCGTTGTGGCCCGCGGTCGGCCGCAAGTATCTCGAGATCTTCGACGAGGCGCGTCGAAGCGCCGTGCGGTCCTATCCGATAGCCTCTGCGATGCGCCGGCCGCTCGCGGCTTCGAATCTCCCGTCACCTCGTTTCGAGCACGTGCGGCGCCTGACAGACGACACGGGGATCACGCGCTTTGCGAGGCGCGGGGTTCCGGACTGGAGGCACGGATACTACACAGCGGATGCCGCCCTCGCGCTCGTCGTCTCCACAAAGCTGACCCGGCTTTTACAATATAAAAAGGCCGAAAACGCGAGCATCGTCTACTTGTCTTTGCTCCAGCACCTTTTGTCTATCGAAGCCGAGCGCCCACCCAAGCGCTTGACCTACGCTCGGACAATCGACGGTGAGATGGACGACGGCGAGCTCGGGCAGGTGGTTTGGGCCCTGGGCTATGCGGTCGACAGGGGCTCCGAGCTCATTTTTCCCGCTGCCAACGATCTGTTCGACCACATCGTCCCCGCCTGGGAGCCGAGTTCGCTGCGGGGGGTGGCCTATACGATTTTGGGCACGTCGAATTATCTTCGCAGGTTTCCCGGCGCGTCATCTGTTCGACGTTTCTCAGTCCGGTTGGCCGAAGTGCTCGCAGGTGAGTGCGCCAGTCCAGATTGGATGGACCGGTGGGGAGAAGCGGATTGGCCGGTCGCCGTTCAAGCTCTGGCGGTGGCATCGGCGCTGATCGACGACCCCATGACACGCGAGATGTTGGAAGATTTGACTGTGGTATTGCTCGAGCGCACCTCGAAGGGAACGTCGTTTTCCTCCTTGGCGGACAGTGCGCTGGACGAAGAGCTGCCACAGACGGCAGCCGCCTTTATCGAAGCCCTCGGCGCGGTGCACGAGAAGAAGCGACAGCCCCATTTAGTGGACGCGATTCGCGCGGCAGCAGACTGGTTTTTGGGTGCTAACCGTCGCGGCGAGCCCGTTTACGACTTCGCGACCGGCGGCTGCTTCGACGCGCTCTCCGTCCGCGGTGTCAACAAAAACCAGGGCGCTCAGTCCACCTTGTGGTGCCTGATGGCGTTTTTGACCCTTCACGAGCTCGCGACGGCGACAGAAGAGAACTCGGAGTCCCGGAGCTCGATCCCCTATTTGTCAACGGGGGTTATCGAGGCGATGGATCGACGTGGATGATCACCTCGCCGACGTCGTCGACGTCCCGGAGGATGCAGTGTTTGACCTGCGCGGAGATCTCATGCCCCCTCCAGACCGACAAGGCGCCGTCCACGATAATGTGGAATTGAACGAGGTGCACTCCGCCGGCGCTCCGGACCTTGAGGTCGTGGTGAGAGTTGATGCCCTCGATGTCCTCGATGCATTGTTCGATTTTTTTAAGGACTTCCGGGCTGGGGGCGGTGTCCGCGACCTCTTTGAGGGAGTTCCACATGGTCCTCAGCCCGACAGCGAAGATCATGAATGACACGAGCAGCGCCGCGTAGGCGTCTAGGATGCGCCAGCTCGGGTTGATGATGCCCCCTAAAATACCGGCTGCGACGGCGACCGAAGAAAGAGCATCGGAGCGGTGGTGCCAGGCGTTTGCGACGACAGCCTGGCTTCGGATTCGGCGCCCTGCGCGGGCTGTGTAATGATAGAGCCATTCTTTGACGACAATTGAAATGATAGCGACCGAAAACGCCGACCACGAGGCGACGCTCACCTTGTGGTGATAGATGTCGAGGCCCGCCTGATAGGC
Source organism: Deltaproteobacteria bacterium (assembly GCA_011389755.1). Lineage (GTDB taxonomy): Bacteria > Myxococcota_A > Polyangia > JAAYKL01 > JAAYKL01 > JAABTR01. The sequence continues at coordinate 7,252 of JAABTR010000195.1, forward strand.
CAAGAGGCTGCCGACCGCCAGCAAGGCGATTCCGACCCACAAAGTGGCCAAGGTCTCGATGCGGGCGTGCCCAAAGTGATGATCTCGATCGGGAGCCTTGCGCCCCATCGAGACGCCGACGAGCACGATGGCATCGGTGATGAAATCGGACAGGGAGTGGACGGCATCGGCGATGAGGGCGTCGCTTTTACCCCAGACGCCTCCCACCGCCTTGATGGCGATGAGGCCCGCGTTCATGCCGGCACCCACCCAGGTCACCCGGAGGCCTTCGGCCCCGTCTCTTGCGAGCTTTTGCATTGTCACATGCGAAGACTAAATCAACGGATGCGTTCAGGCAATAGCGAACAGGGGGGCTAGAAAGAGACGGCGACCTGCGCGGAGAGATATGTGGGGCTGTGCTCGATGATGTTGTCATCCGGGAAGGCCATGTGAAGCGCCGATAGCTTCAAGACGAACTGGGGGTTCGGGCTGAAGTTCACGCCGATGCGGCCGAGCATCGACGTGTAGGCGGGGCTCGCGTCGTCGAGGACCGAGCGCTCGATCATCACCCAGGGCTCGATGTCGATGCCGCCGAAGCTCTCGATGCGGAAGCGGTACGCGATGATACCGTAGAGGTCGTAGCGGATGTGGTCGGGTTGAATCACACCGGGGATGGGCTCTTGAATGATGGGGAACTCTTTAAACGGCCTCTGGGAGTAATTTCGGCGTGCCCAGGCCGACTCGAACTGGACCCTCAATCCCGCGATCTCGAACAGGAGGTCAGCGCACGCGACGATCTCGGTGAATTGCTCGGTGGTTTCGACTCCCAGGCGCAGCGGTAGCACACTTTTGACGTTCTTTGAGATGTCCGTGCTTTGGCCGTAGTAGCCGTAACCTCCGATCTCGAGTCGGAAATCGCGACTCTCGTAGACGCCTTTCAGCCGCAGCCCCAGCGCTTTGTTGCTGTCGACGTCATAGAAGGACTCGGCGGGTCCCCGCCCGTTCGAGATGGTCAGCGCGTAGTCGAAGCGCAGCCCATGCCCGGGGAAAAAACGGCCGTGCACCATGGCGCCGGTCTGCGCCAAGGGCGCGGTCTGCCGGAGCATGATCCAGGGCAAGAGGATCGGGATGACGACGGTGGGGCTGTGATCGATGTTCCAGATGCCGAAAGGCGTGAAGAACCGACCGGCGGTAACCCCGAAGGCGTCGCTGGGGGTCCAGGTGATCTTGGCGCGCTGGATGGAGACGCCCCCGTACTCGATCTCTTCGGAGGTGTGGGGATCGACCACTGTGGTGTTCACCCTCTGGTAATTCGGCAGAAAACTTTCCTGTCCCTGCGGGAAGAAACCGAACCGCAGCTCGACGAGCGCCGTCGTGGTGCGGTTCACGGTCGATGAGAAGTACAGGTTGACGTGGGGGATGAGGAAGGACAGGTGGTCGTTGACTATGCCGTGGAGGACGTCGTTTTTGTTGATGAACGCCTTGTGGAGAGCGACATCCATGAAGCCGAACACTTTCATCCCGGGATCCACGCTGGATGCCTGTGTCGCGTCTTTGAAAGCAAGCTCGTCGAGTTGATCGGAGACGCGCTCCAGCTCCTGTTGTTGCTGTCTGCGAAGCTCCTTTTCCCGCTCGAGGTCTTGCGACAGGCGCTCGACCTTGGACTCGATGGGCTCCTGATTCTCGGTGTCTTTTTGTATCGTGGGATCTTCGTCGGGGGCCGCGGCAGCTGTTTCCGGGGGAGGTTCGCTCTGCGGAGGCTGCGTCTGTTGAGCACGAGTGGGTGCGGAGACCGCTGTCAGCAGGAGAGAAAAGCAGATTGTCCAGATGCGCGTCATGGTTTTTCAACTCCGTCGGTGTCACACGGAACCCCGGATCATCGGGTCTGGATGGTTAATTGTACCGTGGTTTCGTCTTTGCGCTCGTGATCCCTCAAGAAAAAGAACGGCCGATTTGAAAAAAACAAAAGAAAAAAGAGGGGCAGAGCTGAAAAAGCAAAACCTTTAAGAATCGTGAATAGTGGTTGCCTTCGCGCGGCCGTGATCATACAAAGGACCCGTCGCGCAGCAGCGGGACCCCGCCGATGGCGATAGCGACGCTGGATAATCTATTCACAAAACGATGGGGGACTCGGGGTCTCGCGAGAGCTTGGAGATGAACGATTCCTTCGTCCGTTTGACCGCCGATCTCAAGGGTATCTTACAAGGAGTGGGATTCCGACCGACCATGGCCAAGCGTGTGGCCGAGGCTCGGCTGACCGGATGGGTCCGCAATCAAGCCGGTACGGTGCGGCTGGTGCTCGAAGGCCCCAAGGCCGTCGTCGACGACTTCATCGACAATGTCGAAGGCAAGCTCCCGCTCCAGGCGCGTCTCGAGTCGGTGAGCGTCTTGAGCAGGGATGAGATTCCTCCACAAGACGCGTCGAAGCGCTTTGAGATTCTCGAAAGCGCGGCCGGAGACTTGATGCGCATCTCGATTCCGGCGGATCTCGCCATGTGCCCGGACTGCCGGCACGAGGTCCTCGATCCCGCGTCTCGCTACCACCGCTACCCCTTCACCACCTGCACCAACTGCGGTCCGCGCTACACCGTCGTGGACGGCATGCCCTACGATCGGGAGAAGACCGCGCTGAAGGCCTTCCCCCTGTGCGAGGATTGCCGGCGGGAATACACCGACCCCCTCGATCGGCGTTTTCACGCGGAGAGCATCGCGTGTCCAAGGTGTGGTCCTTCTTTGTCCGTCGTCGATAAGGGCGGTGACTCGGTAAAGTGTGAAGACCCCATTGGGAAAACGCGCGAGGTGTTGGCATCCGGCGGTATCGTCGCCGTCAGGGGCCTGGGCGGCTACCTGCTCACGGCGGACGCGACCCTCGAGGCGCCCCTCGAGGAGCTCCGAAAAAGAAAACATCGCCCAGCCAAACCGTTTGCCGTCATGGCGCGTAACCTGTCGGTTCTCGAAGGGCAGTGCCGGGTCGGTCCTTTGCAAAAGCGGCTTCTTACGAGCGCGTCCAGCCCCATCGTGGTGCTGGATTTGGAACCCACATGCACCCTGCCCACCGAGCTGCTCGCGCCGGGCACCGGGACCCTCGGGGTGATGTTGCCCACGACCCCCCTGCACATGTTGCTCGCCGAACCGGAGGGGCCGAGCGACGCGCCGCTTGATTTTTTGCTGATGACGAGCGGCAACCGAGGCGGCGAGCCTATCTGCGTCGATAACGAGGAGGCTCTCGAGCGGCTCTCGGGGATTGCCGATCTGTTCTTGTGTCACGACCGTGGGATCAACCTGCGCAACGACGATTCCCTCTGCGCGGTCGTCGATGAGGCGCCCCAGCTGTGGAGACGCGCCCGCGGCTATGCCCCCGAGTCGCTGCGCATGTCGCGGACCCTCGAGCGGGTCACCTTGGCGATGGGCGCTGAGCTCAAGAACGCCATCGGGCTGGGCTTCGACGACGAAGCGATCTTGTCTCCCCACATCGGCGACCTGGAGACCCCAGAGGCCCTCGACGGGCTCGAGGAGGTGCTTTCGCGTTTCCCCGAGTACTTTCAAAAGCGCCCCGAGCGCGTCGTCATGGATCTCCATCCGGACATGCGCTGCACCCGCATCGGCCGGACGCTCGCCCAAAAGCTGGACGCCGAAGTGCTGGTGGTTCAGCACCATCACGCCCACGCCGCGTCGGTGATGTGTGAGCACGGCCTGGAAGAGGCGCTCGCCCTCGTTTTCGACGGCACCGGCCTTGGGACGGACGGCAACATCTGGGGCTCGGAGCTGCTCCACGTGACCCCAGGCGGCTTTTCACGTCTGGGAACCATAGCGGCCGCGCCTCTGCTCGGAGGCGACGCGGCCGTGCGCGAACCGGTCCGTCAGCTCGCCGCGCGGTTTTTTTCCCAGGGGCTCGCCTTCACAGGCCCCTGGATGACGCGGCTCGGCGTGACGGATGAGGAGGCGCAGCTGTGGAGCCTGCAGCATGACAAGAAGCTGGGCACCCACATGTCCCACGGCGCGGGCCGCTTGTTCGACGCCGTCTCCGTGGCGCTGGGGGTGAGCCCGAGTCGCATCACCTATGAAGGTCAGGCCGCTATCACCCTCGAGGGAGCTGCGCGCCGCGCGGACAAAGCGGCGACGCTCGAAGGGGGTTACGAGGTCCGGGTTGAAGACGGCATGCTGCAGCTCGACTTCGCGCCTTTGTTCGCGTGGCTCCACGGGGCGTGCCCCGCCCCAGGCCAAGCTCCGGGCCTGGCGCTGGCCTTTCACCACCTCCTCGTGCGGGGGGCGCTGGACATGGCCCGCCACGGAGCCAAAAAGACGGGGCCTTTGCCGGTGGTGCTCTCAGGCGGCGTCATGATGAACCGCGTTTTTGCACAAGGCGCTGCAAAAGCATTGAGAAACGAAGGATTTGCCGTATTCTTGCACCGGCAGGTCCCTCCCAATGACGGGGGCATCGCACTCGGGCAACTGTTCGCAGTCTAAGGAAACGAGATAACGATGTGTTTGGCAGTCCCCATGAAAATCGTCGAGCTTAAAAACGACAGCGCAGGTGTCTGTGAGCTCGACGGAACCCGTTACGACGTCGACCTTTCCCTTATCGAGACGCCCTCCCTGCAGGAGTACGTGATCGTGCACGCCGGGTTCGCCATCGAAAAACTGGACGAAGCCGAAGCGAGCGCACGCCTCGAGCTGTTCGAAGGCATGGCGCAGGCCTATCGCGAAGACGAGACAGGCCCAGCGGGTGAAGGCGAATGAAGTACATCGACGGATTTCGCGATCCCGACGCCGCCAGGTATCTCAAGCGGGAGATAGGCGCGCTCGCCAAGAGGCTCGCCGCGGCGGAGCGGACCGTCCGTTTGATGGAGGTCTGCGGTAGCCACACCATGGCCATCGCCCGCTACGGTATCCGGCAGGTGCTGCCCGAGAATGTGCGCCTGCTCAGCGGTCCGGGGTGCCCGGTGTGCGTGACCGACGCGGCTTACATCGACGCGGCCATCGCCCTGGCCGAGCAAGGCCACACCATCGCCACCTTCGGAGACATGCTCAAGGTGCCCGGTAGCGGGCGGACCCTCGCCGACGCCCGCAGCGTCGGAGGACGGGTGAAGGTGTGCTACTCTCCCATGGACGCCATAGGCGAGGCGGAGGAGAATCCGTCCCGCGAGGTGATCTTTCTCGCCATCGGCTTCGAGACCACGATCCCCCCGGTCACCGCGGTGGTCAAAGCGGCAAATGCGAAGGGGCTCTCCAACATCAGCTTCTTGACCGCGTTCAAGCTGGTGCCGCCGGCGCTCGAGGCGCTCACCACCGATCCCGAAGTAAAGGTGGACGGCTTCATCTGTCCGGCCCATGTCAGCGCCATCATCGGCTCCGACGCGTATGTTCCGTTCGTCGAAAAGCACGAGGTGCCTTGTGTCATCGCGGGGTTCGAGCCGCTCGATATCCTCATGGGCATCAAGGGCCTCCTCGAACAGCTGCTGAGCGGCGAGCCCGAGCTGGTCAATCAGTACAGCCGCGTGGTTAAAAAGGAAGGCAACAAAGCCGCCTTGGCCCTCATGGACGCCCACCTGGAGCCCGCGGACGCCTCTTGGCGCGGGATCGGGACTATCCCCTCGAGTGGACTCAAGCTGCGCCCTCAGCTGCGAAGGTATGACGCGGCCGAAAAGTTCGGTGTGCGCCTCGAAGGGGGCACCCCCGACTCCAGGTGCCGGTGCGGAGACGTGCTCAAGGGTAAGCTCCTCCCTCCTGAGTGCCCGCTCTTCGGCAAGGCCTGCAACACGCTGCGCCCGGTTGGCCCCTGCATGGTCAGCGCGGAGGGAAGCTGCGCGGCTTACTACAAGTATTCGAGGTGATGAACGTGTTGAGTGACGAACGAATTTTGCTCGGGCACGGCGGGGGCGGCCGGTTGACCCGGGATCTCATAGACAACGAAATCGTCTCGCGTTTTGGAAAGGGCCCCCTTCAAGGGCTGCCCGACGGGGCGCGCCTGGGCATCGCGGGCGGGGAGATCGTGTTCTCCACGGACAGTTTCGTGGTGGCGCCGCTCGTGTTTCCGGGCGGAGATATCGGCAAGCTGGCCGTTCACGGGACGGTCAACGACGTGGCGGTCTCGGGCGGGACCCCCCGGTGGTTGTCTTTGGCGCTTATTATTGAAGAAGGGCTCGAGCTCGCTCGTCTGCGGGGGATCTTGGACTCCATCGCCGAGGCCGCGAAAGAGTGCGGGGTCATCGTGGCCACCGGGGACACCAAGGTCGTCGCCCGAGGGCAGTGCGACGGGCTCTACATCAACACCGCCGGGATCGGCGAGCCCATCGAGGGGCTCCGGCCCGACATCAAAAAGATCGCGCGCGGGGACGTCGTGATCGCCAGCGGCCCCCTCGGGGATCACGGCATGGCGGTCATGGCCGCCCGGGAAGGGCTCGGGTTCGCACAGGGGCTGCGCAGCGACACGGCGCCGGTCCACAGGCTCGTTCATGCCGCGGCGACCTGGGCCGAGGATGTCAAGTTCATGCGCGATCCGACCCGCGGCGGTGCCGCGGCGGTGCTCAACGAGATCGTCGAAGGCCGGGATTTCGGAGTGGTCGTCCAAGAGACTGCGCTCCCATACTCGCCGCAGGCGAGGGCCATCTCGGAGGTGCTCGGGATCGATCTCCTCCACGTGGCCAGCGAAGGGCGTCTGCTCCTCGTGTGCGCGCCCGAGCGAGCCCGCGATATTTTGAACGCATGGAAGAATCTGCCCGAGGGCAAAGACGCGGCCCTCATCGGGCGCGTCACCGGCGACAAAGGGCGCGTGTTGCTCGAGACGGCTATCGGTGGGCGCCGCATGATAGATGTTCCCCAAGGGGAGCTTTTGCCGAGGATCTGCTGATGCACGAGCTGAGTTTGGCCACCGAGCTTGTAAGTCAGCTGAGCGACGTCCTGATTCGGGAAGGGGCCCGAGAGGCGGTGGAGATCCACGTGGTCATAGGAGCCATGTCGGGGGTGGAGCGCGTGCCGTTCGAGTTCGCGTTTCCAGTGGCGGCCGAAGGGACGCCTCTTCATGGTGCCAAGCTCGTCATCCAGGAGGTGCCCCTCAAGCTATGCTGCGTCGACTGCGGGCGCGAATCGATAACGGATGATCCCATCATGGTGTGCCCGAAGTGCGGCTCGATGGGAGTCGAGGTCATAGAAGGTAAAGAGCTTACGATCAAGTCGATGGAGGTTCGCTGATGTGCCAAGATTGCGGTTGTGAACAGGGAAACGCCCGCGCTTACTTCGAAACCGAACGAGACGGCGGACACGCTGAAGGTGTTGCGTCGCACGACCACCACGATCACCACCACGGGGCGTCCGGCGGACAGCCGTCCCAGGTTCACATTCACATCCATCTTCCACCGGGGCTGATCTCTCCCGTGCCACAGGTGCACATCCACCCGCACGCCGAGCACGGCCACGCGCATCCGCACTCTCACAGCCACGAGCACGGCCACGCGCATCCGCACGATGCCCAGGAAAAGACGGCCGGAGGCGAGACCGAAGAGCTCGAAGCTTCGCCCAAGGACCAAGCTGCGCGCTCCATCGTGATCGAGTCGCGGGTGCTGGCCCGCAACGACGCGTTTGCCGAGAGAAACAGGACCTGGCTCGAGGAGCGCGGTGTGGTCGCCATCAACTTCATCTCCTCGCCCGGCTCCGGGAAAACCTACCTGCTCGAAAAGACGCTCGAAGGTTTGGCCGCGCGAAAAATATCCTGCGCCGTCATCGCCGGCGATCAGCAGACCGACAATGACGCCAGGCGCCTGCAGGGCAAAGGGGCCCGGGTTGTTCAGATAGAGACCAAGAGCTCGTGCCATCTCAACGCCGAACAGGTGGGCGGCTTTTTAGGCGAGGTCGTCTGTGATGGGGTCAAGCTGCTGTTCATCGAGAACGTCGGGAATCTCGTCTGTCCAGCTGCGTTTGATCTCGGGGAGCAGCTCAAGATCGCGCTTTTGTCGGTCACGGAAGGGGAGGATAAGCCCCTCAAGTATCCGGTGATCTTCCACGACGCGCCCGTGAGCGTGGTCACCAAGATCGATCTTCTCGAGCATCTCGACGTCGACCTGGACACGTGCCGCGAGTCCATCCGCAAGGTCCGGCCGGACGCCAAGATCGTCGAGCTCTCGGCCAAGACCGGCGCGGGAATGCCTGACTGGCTGGATTACCTCGAGAGTCTCGTCAAGTAGCCCGCTGCTCCTTCTTTCAATTCCGATCATCGCTGCTGACTAAAACGAGAGTACAACACAGGTGTACAAATACCGCATATACATAAATATACCCAAAAAAAGATATGAATTCATCATTGCTGTTGACATAGTTTCTATT
>JAABTR010000196.1 GCA_011389755.1 Deltaproteobacteria bacterium
CGCAGCGCGGCGAGCACCCCGTCGGCGTCGCCCGCCCTCACGCAGGCCGCCAGCCTCCCGATGCCGCCTTTGCCAGAGAACCGAAAGCTGTGGGTGAGCCGAACGTAGGAGTCGGCCATGCTCATCTTCTCGTCGTGAGCCGCCGCCGCGTCGCCCACCGCCGCGCTTTGCACCTGGGCATGCTGCCGGAGCCTGCGAGCGAACGCCCGTGACGGCGCCTGAAGCCGCGACGCGTGGCAAATGTCTGCAAACACGGACCCCGCCTCCACCGACGCGAGCTGGTCCTCGTCGCCGACCAGCACGAGCCTCGCGGTGTCGGGAACGGCGCAAAGGAGCTTGGCCATGAGGGAGGCATCCACCATGGAGGCCTCATCGACCACGAGCACGTCCAAGCTCAGCGGTTCATCCGCGCTGTAGCGAAACGCCGTCCCGCCCTTGCCTCGAGGCTCGAGGAGCCTGTGGATCGTCGAGGCGTGTTCCGAGACCGCCTCCAAGACATCCGGCGAGACCCCTTCGAGCCCCTGCTTGGCCCTCAAAATCGACTCGGACAAACGCGCGGCCGCCTTCCCCGTCGGCGCTGCCAGGCGAATGCGCGGCGGAGCCCCCCCATCCGCTGTCGCCCGCTCCACGAGACCGCACAGGATCCGCAAGACCGTGTGGGTCTTACCGGTCCCCGGCCCGCCGGAGATGATGGTCAAAGGACGCAGCGCCGCCGTCGCCACAGCCCGATACTGACCGTGGGCAGGGTGCGCCTCAGCGCGCGGATCGAGGGCGCCTTGAGTGAACTCAAGAGCCAGCTGACGACCCGCCTGCGGGGTTTCGACTCTTCGGTTTTTTTCGGCACCGAACAGTCTTAAAAGGACGCTGCCGAGCCGAAAACCCGGCGGGAGCGAGTCTTCGCGTTTTGCGAAACGGGCGATCTTTTCCGCTATCGACCGCTCGTATTCGTAGTAGCGCCGCAGGTAGAGCCGATCGCCCCAAAGCACAAGCGGCGCCGCTCGGTCGTCTTCGTCTTTCGCCACGAGCTTGGAGGCCGTGATGGCGCCGGCCCACGACAAAAGGTCGGGCCAGTTAAGTCCTTCGAGCTTTTGCCCATCGTCATCTTGCACCTGGGTGCCCGAAAGCCCCCTCAAGTCGGCGCAGACATGCCCCGAGCCTGCAAAGCGGCTCACCGCGGCGACCGCGAGCCGCACCAGCGGATCCTTCTCCCCCACCAGCCGGCACAGACACGCGGCCACAGCCGCGTCCACGCCCCGCCAGTAACCCGCCTCTTCGAGCTTTTCGAAAAGCGTGTTCATGGAAGCTTACCCCCGAGCAGTTCGTCGAGTTCATGGATGACCGCGGCCGAGGGGCGATGACAAAAGACCCCAGCGGTTTGCCCGGCTGGGCCTTCCATGCCCCGTAAAAACAGGTAAAAGGCACCGCCGAAGTGCGTCTCGTAGTCGTAGCCCGACAGGCGAACCGACAAGTAGCGGTGCAAAGCCACCGTGTACAGGTGTTCCTGGAGCATATAATGACCTGCAACCATGGCCTCCACGAGATCTTCGTCGCTGTAGTCGTCCCGCGTCGGCCCCAGATCGTTCGATTTGTAGTCGAGGAGGTAGTAGCGGCCCTCATGTCGCAGCACCAGGTCGATGTACCCCTTTAAAAAGCCGGACAGGCGCCCGAAGCTGAGGCGCCCCGCCGCAGATGCGTAGCTTTTAGAGACGGCGCAGTTTGCGCGCGAAAAACACTCGCGCAGCGCTTTGGGCGTGAGCCTCGAGCTTCGCCCCAAAGGGAAGACGAACTCCATCTCTACCAGACGGTCCGTCGCGGCGACGTCCTCGAGCCTCGGGCCGTCCGGCTCGCGCAGCCGCGCCGCCAAGACGTCCTCGACGTTGCGAGTGACGGGCCCGGTCCACGTCCGGGCGTCGAACCCGTGCCGGGCCAGCTGTTCGGCCACCAGCGCCGCCAACGTCTCCTCGCTCGGCAGCCCCGGCCGCCACCTCTCGAAGATGGCGTGAAGACACGTCCCCGCCCGCGGCCCGCGAGGAAAATCCGCCAGAGCGAGCCTTTGAGCACTGGGCACGTTTTTTTTGTCAGCCTTTGCGCTCAGGTCGAGCTCGTCCAGCTCTCCTTCCAAAACCTCACCCGCGTGGTGCTCGGCGCTCATGATCAAAGAAGAGAAGCTCTCTGTGCGCTCGGGCTGAGGACAAAAAGCCCGCAGCTCTTTTTTGCGCAGCCGCGCTTCGGTGCGCTCGCCTGTGCGCTCGTGGAGCCCGCTGTGGGGCCCCAGCCGATAGACGGCCACATCCCCCGGCGCGGCCTGCGCCAGCCTCTCTGCCCCAAGATGCAGCGCCTCGGCCCCCTCGCTCTTCATGTGCTCGGCGAGCTGCGCCGCCGTGTGGACCGAGTCGTCCGCGCACAGCGCGTACGCGAGGGGCGAGGTCTCGACCCCTGAAAACGGCCCGAGGACCACCTCACACATGTGCCGCGCCCGCGTCACCGCCACATACGCCAAACGCATCCCCTCGGCCAGCGCTTCATCGTCGACGCGCCGGCGGTGGCGCTCCCGATCTTTCGAACCGATATCCAAAACGGCGCCGCCGTCGTCTTCGTGAAACGCCATCGGTTTTCGGCTGCTGGGCCTCTCTAGAGCGCTCTCCCAGAGGTAGGGACACAAAACCACCGGAAACTCGAGCCCCTTGCTCTTGTGCACGGTCAGGATTTTGACCGCCATTTCGTCGCTCTCCATGCGCACGAGGGCGCCCTGCTCGCTCTTCTCGTGGACCATGTGCCGCTCCAGCTCGCGGATGACCCCCAAAGGCCCCAGGTGGTCTCGAGCCTCGACCTCGCCGAGCAGCTCCATGAGGTGACGCCAGTTCGTCAGGCGCCTCTCCCCCCCCGCTCGCGCGAGCATCTGCGCGGCCACCGTCTCGCTCCCGCCGTCTGTGTTTTCTTCGAGGATCCTTCTGAGCGTCGCCTCGACCCCCCGGGACCGCCAAAGCGCGCTCCACTGCCCGAACCGCTCGACCCAGCGGTCCCAAGAAGGCTCGTCGGTGGCCAGCGCTTCGATCTGGTCTCCGGTGAGCCCGAGCGCTTCGGTGGCCAGCGCGGCGCGCAGCTTTTCGCTCGAGGCCGTGTGTGCCACCGCCGTCAAGACGGTCAGCAGCTCCTCGGCCTCGGCGCTCTCGAAGACGCCCTTTTGCCCATAACAAACCGCTTTGACCCGTCTTTTCGTCAGAGCGTCGCGCACGAGCTCCGCCTGTCTATTGCTCCGAACGAGCACCGCGATATCGGCCTTCTCGATGAAACGGCGCGTCGCCCCCACTTCGAGCGCGTATCCTTGACCCAGCAGCGTCACGATCCGGCCGGCGATAAAGTCGGCCACCAGCGGCACCGCCTCGGTCTTCTTTATCGCCTGTTTGTTTTTTTGAAGCGCCCCCTCTTCCACATCCTCGCAGGAGACGAACCCCAGTCGCAGCGGCGGCGCCTTTTTTCCGCCGCAGCGAAGGGCGTCTTCGGCGCCCTCGCGGCTCTTCACATGAGGGTAGGAGATGCCGGGCAACACAAACGGTCTTTGACTTTTGGCAAAGAGCGCCTGCGCGCCCCGCACCAAACCGGGATCGCTGCGCCAATTGGTGTCGAGACCAAAAACGTCATCACCGGCGTCGCGGACCGCGTCGAGGTAGGTGAAGATGTCGGCGCCGCGGAAACCGTAGATCGACTGCTTGGGGTCGCCTATCAAAAACAGCGGCAGGGTCGTCTCCCCGTAGATGCGCGAGAAGACCTCGTACTGCACGGGATCGGTGTCTTGAAACTCATCGATGAGCACCGCGTGGAAGCGCGCGCGCACCACCTGAGCCAGAGCCGCACCTCGCGGGCTCTGCAAGGCGCTTCGCATCCGCAGCAAGAGGTCGTCGAATGACTGCACCCCCGCTTTGGCCTTGCGCTCTTCCATGCGGCGAAGACACGAACCGACGGCGTCCATGCGAAACCGCACCGCCACCTCTTTGAGCTGGGCTCGAGCGCTGCAGAGCCTCGCGCATGCGTCGAAGAACGGATCAAGAGGCGGCCGGCGGCTCTTCTTGGTGCGCGCCTCCAGACACGGCGAGGCGAACTTCTCGAGGTCTTTGTCAAGAGCGACATCCGCGGGCACGTCGCCGCCAAAAAGAGAATCCAGCAGCTGAGCTTTTCTTTGTTTGAGCTTTAAAGAATACGAATTTCTATTGAGATCGTCCCAAGCCCCGTCGAGCTTTTCCAGGATCTCTTCTCTTCGCCCGCGCCAGATCTGCGCGGCGCAGGCGAAGGCTTCGCAAAACTCCTCCAGAGGGTCGAGCCCGCTCGATGTGGCCCCGGGCAGAATTCGCCTGTATGGCTGCGCCGCCACGGTCAGCACCAAGGACATCAGCTCTTCGATGCTCACCTTCTCGAGCTCGAGGCAGCGCACGAGCAGCGGATCGGCGCCGTAGAGACGATCGGCCCAGTCGTCGGTCACCACCTCGCGGCACATCTCGCTCAGATCCGGGACGAGCTCGAGGTCGTAGGAGACATCGCTCTCGAAGGCGTGCTCATCCAGGATGCGCTTGCAAAACCCGTGTATGGTAAAAATAGCCGCCTCATCGAAGTCCCGCAGGGCCGACTCGTACCGCTTCTGTGCGGCCGGTTCGGCAGACGCGGCGTCGTTTGTGAGACGCGACCGAACCCGGTCCCGGAGCTCAGCGGTCGCCGCTTCTGTAAAGGTCACGATGAGGATCCGATCGATCCCCAGCCCGAGCTCCCCTATCAGACGCGAGACAATCGAGGTGATCGCAAAGGTTTTGCCGGTGCCTGCGCTGGCTTCGATGAGCCGGGTGCCGCGCAGATCGGTGCTCGCGACCTCGAAACGGCTGTGCTGTGTCATGAGCTTTGCCCTTCGGTCCCGCAAAGAAGGGGGGTGTAAACGGCGAGCGCCGTCTCTTCTAAGAGCCCTCGCAGCTGTTCGTCACCAAAAAAATCCGCGTTTCTGTAAATGAGGGCGTTGACCGGACTCGTGATTTCCCCACCGGGCGCCTGGGCGCTTCCCGGGCTCAAAAGTTTTGCGAGCGCCGCGTCGATGGCCTGCCGGCTCGGCGCGCCCTTTTGAAGGCGCTCTTCCGACAACACCCGGCTCGCTTGTGGGAAAAACACCAACGGCGCGCCGCGAGCGCCCACATATCTCTCCACGAGATCTCGGAGCCACTCAAACGCCGCCCTTTGTTCGACCCCGTCGAAGACCCTCACCTGTGCGCCATCTTCCCCGCGATGGACCACCGCGCTCTCGATGGGCCCCAAGGCGGCGCACGCCCCCAGGTGATACAGCCACAGGCCGAGCTCACGAGAGGCCGACATCTTCCCGACGGTCACGCCAAGCCTCTCCTCGGGCCAAACATCGTCGAGGGCCCCCGTGACCCGCACGGCGCCGAAGCGGGTCGGCACGGCCACGTCGAGCTCCACGCGCCTTGGCGCGGGCCGGCGTTCTGCGCGACGGGCGAACTCATCAAAGATGGGCCGCACCCGCGCCATGAGGTCTTCGAAGCGACACGCGCCCAGAGCCCCCAGGGGCAGACGCCCCGCCGCTTTGCTGAGCTCGAAGATGTGCTCCGGCAAAAGCCCGTCTTGAAGTCCGCGCAGGATCGTCTGCTCGATGTCGTACTTGTCGAGACCGCTGAGGTCGATGGGCTCTCGGTCGGCGAGCTTGGGACGCGGCTGAACGAGGCCCACGCCGAGCCCCCGAGACAAAAAGTCGGCGCCGGGGTTTTTGAAAAAGCGGGCCAAGACGTGCAGCGGCACCGTCTGGGGCGGATCGAACGTCTGTGAAGCGGGTTGTCTTTTCCAAAAGACCTGCGCCGAGCGGGGCGGCTCCACAAGAGCCTGTGCGCACGCCAGGTGATTGGCGTCGTAGCTGAACAGCTCGCCGCCACCTTCGAAATAGCGCGCGCTGAACGGCTGGAGAGGGTGGGTGACCGTCAGGCGGCGGCGGACGGCGTCGGGGTGGCTCTCTTCTGTATGATGGGCCCTGTTGTCTATCCGAGCCGTGCTCGCGACCAGATCCAAGAGCTCACTGACGAGCACGGACGGCGGGCGCGTGCCCGGATCCCGCTGATCCTGCCCCACGTAGGTGATGACGAGTTTGCGGCGGGCCGACAAAACGGTCTCGAGGAACATGTGGCGCTCATCGGCACGAGCGCTGCGATCGCCCAGACGCGAAGAGCTCGCCATGATGTCGAAGCTCAAAGCCTTGTCTCTGGCTGGCAGCTCGCCGAAGTTGGCGCCGATGAGCGCGATGACGTCGAAGGGGATGCTCCTCATGGGCAAGAGGTTGGAGAAGGTCACCCCCGCACCGCCGCCCGCGCGGGGGCTGCGAGATGCCCCGAGCCCCTGCTCGACGAGCTGCGCCACGATTGCAAAATCCACGAGGTCTTCGATCCCCGCCGAGCGCGCGTGCCGGACCATCTTGGCGATCCACTCACGGACGACTTGATGCTGCCCCGCGGAGGTCTCTTCGTCAGTGGCGACGTGAACCAAGAGCTCCTCGAGGAGCTCCGCCCACCCGGACACCGCTCGCGGCTTGGCGCATTTCCCGAGCAGGATGAAAAAGCGCTCGACCCACCGGATGAAACGCCCGACAACCCGGGCGGTGTCGCCTTCGATGTCGTCAAAGGGCAAGACGCCCCCGAACAGGCTGCTGCCCCGGCCGGGCATGGCGTAGCCGAGCAGGAGCCGGTCGAAGCCGAAGCGCCAGGTGTTTTGTTCCAAGGGCGGTTGCTCGTGGGTCGCCCGGTGCTGCGCGTCGCTCCCCCAGCGCACCCCGGCGCGCTCGCAGAGCTCCGTCGCCAAGAGGGCCTCTTCGTGGGAGAGCCCGGCGCTGCGTCGCACCGACTCACAGGAAAACATGTCCACGATCTGCTCGAGCGACCAGCGACTCGACGCGAGGGCGACAGCCCGCAAGAACGCGTCGACCACCGACGACTCGGCCCGCAAGCTTCTGCCCTTGATGGTGTAAGGGATGTGGTCTTTCTGACCGGCTCTGCCCCCCATCACTGCTTCGATATGGGGCGCGTACGCGTCGATGTCCACGGCGGCGACCAAGACGCGCTCTGGGCTCAAAGGCGGCCCGGGCTCATCGAAGAGCCGCAGCAAGATATCCCTGAGCACCTCGATCTCTCGAAAGCGGCTGTGGCACGAATGGATCGCAATCGAGTCGTCTTCGTCTCGGAGCACGAACTTTGGCGCGAGTGACACGTTCGGGTCGCGCAGCTCGAGCATGTCCGACTGAAGTTTTTCGAGCAAGGTGTCTTGTGCTTCCTCAAAAGGCACGTGGAGATCACCCATGGGCTCGTCGTACTCGCTCTTTGTCTCCAAGGTTTTTTGAAAGTCCCGACCCAGCCGCCCCCAAGACGCGAGCAGAGGGTGCCCTTGCTCAAAGTACGAAGACGCCCCTCGTTGCTCCTTCGGCCGCTTTTGTGGGCGGACGTCGCCCCAATAGTGTCGCGAAGGGCTCAAGACATAGAGGTCGATCTGTGCGTGCGCGCTCAGGACCTGCAAGATGCTCACGTGAAGCGGAGGCAACGCGGTGATCCCGAAGAGGCTGATCCTGTGGGGGAGGCAAAGGGGCCGCTGCTCGGCGGCGGCTATGGCTTCGAACGCCCGCTTGGCCCTCGAGGCGAAGTGGTCATCTTCGAGACGCGCCATGGCTTCCCGCCACAAGGTGGGCTGCCAGGTGTCGCCCTCCGCGAGGTCCCACGCGAGCACCTCTTCGGCTCGGTACACGGCGTACTCGTCGAAGAGCTTGGCGACCCGCCCCGCGAGGCCGAAACGCTTCGAACCGCCTGGATCGTCAGAGCCGTACCGTGCCAGCTCATCGAAAGCGGCGAGCCGCGACCCCGCCCGGCGCAGCTCTTCCCAGACCGCCCATCGAACCGTCTCGATTCCGAGGCCCTCTCCACCTGCGCCAAACGCTTCGAAGATCGCATCCAAGAGCCCCAGAGGAAAAGGCATCCAAATATTGGCATAACAACAAAGGCGCCGGGCCAGTGCCGTCTTGAGCCACGCGCTCATCCCCGCGCTTTGCACCGCTATCCAAGAAGGAGACATGGGATCGGCGTCGTCCTCGAGGTACCGCGCGGCGAGCACGTCAGCGAGATTTTCCATACGATTGCCACGAAATAAGCTCAGCATCGCACCTAGCTCCAAAGAATAAGAGAAACGCACTTTCTCCACTCAACGTTTCGACCGTCATGGACTATAACAGTGCCCATGGGTTTATTGCAGCCATTTGCCGACCTGGGATGGCAAGCGTGGTTTACCGGGTCCGTGGTCATCTTGATGATCGTCGCGCTGGTGCGCGAGTGGTACGGGACCGATGTCATCATGGGAGCGGCCCTCACCGTGCTCATGGGCGCGGGTATCCTCACTCCACGCGAGGCGCTCGTGGGTTTCGGCAACCCGGGGATGCTCACCGTCGCCGCGCTGTTCATCGTCGCCGCCGGTGTCCGGGAGACCGGAGGCCTCTTCTACGTAGCCACCCACATTCTCGGCAAGCACAAAGGGCCGGTGCGCTCCTTGCTGCGGCTCATGCTGCCCACCACCGCGGTCTCGGCCTTCCTCAACAACACGCCGGTGGTCGCGATGTTCACGCCGGTGGTCCGCAGGTGGGCCAACAACAACAACATCGCTCCTTCGAAGCTCCTCATCCCCTTGTCGTATGCCTCCATCCTCGGCGGCATCTGCACCCTGATCGGGACCTCCACGAACCTCGTGGTCAGCGGCATGATGCACGATCACGGCATGGAGCCCTTGGGGATGTTCGAAATCAGCAAAGTCGGCATCCCCGTCGCGGTGTGCGGGCTCACCTTCATGGTGCTGATCGGCAGGCGCTTTCTCCCGGATCGCCGCGACGTGATGGAGAAGCTGTCTGAAAAACGCCGGGAGTTCTTGGTGGAGATGAAGGTCCGCCCGGACTGCCGCCTCATCGGTAAAAGCATCGAGGATGCGGGGCTTCGCCATCTGCGCGGCCTCTTTCTCGTTCACATCGAGAGAGACGGCCGCACCATCGGCCCGGTGAACCCGACAGAGGTCCTGGCCGCCGAGGACATCCTCTTGTTCACCGGCCTCGTCGACACCATCGTCGAGCTGAAAAGCATCCGGGGTCTCGAACCGATAACCGACAGCGACATCGACTTGGCCGCGAGCGCCCGCATCGGCGATCTGCGGCTCTTCGAGGTCGTCATCTCCGCCTCGTCACCGCTCGCGGGCACCGGTGTTCGCGAGGCCGGCTTCCGAAACAGATACGACGCCGCGGTCATCGCCGTGCACAGACTGGGGCACCGGGTGGTCTCCAAGATAGGCGACATCGTCCTGAGGCCGGGCGACACCCTGCTGCTCGAAGCCCCCGAGACCTTCGATCGCAAGTGGTACAACTCCACGCACTTTTACTTGGTCTCTCAGGTGGGCGGCGGACACCGGGTCCGACACGACAAGGCCCCCTTTGCCGCTGCCATCGTCGGACTGATGGTGCTGCTGCCCGCCTTGGGTCTCGCGCCCATGGTCCTTTGCGCTTTTGGCGCCGCGGGCATTTTCGTCGTCACCCACCTGGTCAGCCCAGTGGTGGCGAGGCGTTCTTTGGATCTGGGCGTGCTCGTGACCATCGCCGCGGCGTTCGGAATAGGCCGGGCCATGGAGACCAGCGGTCTGGCGCCTGCGATCGCGGCGCTCGCCATCGATATCTTCTCGGACTTCGGAACCATCGGCATCTTGACCTGTATTTTCGTCATCACGAGCATCTTCACCGAGCTCATCACAAACACCGCGGCCGCCGCCCTCGTTTTTCCCATCGCGCTGTCGGCGGCCGAGCAGATCGCGGTGGATCCCAGGCCTTTCGTCATCGGCGTGGCCATCGCCGCGTCTTCGTCGTTTGCCACGCCCCTGGGCTACCAGACCAACCTCATCGTCTACGGTCCCGGCGGTTATAGGTTCTCCGATTTCTTCCGAATCGGCATCTTCATGAATCTGTTGGTGGTCGTCACGGGCGTCACCGTCAGCTGGTTGTACTGGTTTTCATCTTAAAGCCCACCGAGGCAGAGGTTTTTGTCATGAAACCCTGGACCCAAATCGATGAACACACGAGCCCGGACGGCAAGCTCGAGCTCTTGCGCCGGGGCGACACCGATTTCCTCCTCAAACACGACGGCCGCGTCCTCATGAACAGTTGGGCCAACCTGACCGAGCGCGCCCTGGCCTCCGCAGCGATCGGAAAGCTGGGGACCAAAGAACCGCAGCGGGTGCTGATAGGCGGGCTCGGCCTGGGCTACACGCTCCGAGAGACCCTTACCGCTCTTTCGAAAAACTCCCATGTGGTCGTGGCCGAGCTCAACCCCATCATCGTCGAATGGTGCCGAAGATATCTCCCCGCTACGATCCAAAACGCCCTGACCGACCCGCGCGTCGAAATAAGAATCGAGGACGTCGCCAAAACCGTGAAGGCGGCCGCGTCCTCCAAAAACGAAGGATACGACGCCATCATCTACGACCTCTACGAGGGCCCACGGGGCTCCCAGCCCGAAAAATACGAGGCGCTCTACGGCGACAACGCGCTTCGCAAGGTCCGGGCAGCCTTGCGCAGTGGGGGCGTCTTCGCCGTCTGGTCAGAAGAGCCGGACGACGATTTCGAAAAGAGACTGCAGCGCCGCAGGTTCGAAGTGCAGCGCCTCAAACCCGGCAAGGGCGGGCCGAGACACGCTGTGGTGCTCGCCACGATCAAAGACGCAGCCCCTGCGGGTGATTTTTCCAACCCCCGCGAGACAATCAAAAAGGAAGTGCTAATTAAATAAGACGAGTGAAAGGACCTTTTCGTCTTGAGCGCGCCTTTCAAAATAGTTGTGGTCGCCGATCTCGGCGCGACGCAAGTGCACAAGCAAACAGCGCCTCTTTATCGAAAGGGCACGCAGGCGCTCATGGAGAGACTGCGCCCCAAGCTCGACCTGGACGAGCCACCGGTGCACCTCGGTTTCTCGACCCTGACCGACTTCGAACCCAAGCTCCTGGCACTCCAAATCCCCGAAGTCGTCGAGTCCGACGAAGCTCTCACCGCGCTGCTGCACAATCCGCGGTTTCAGGCCCTCGAATCGGCCTGGCGAGGAGTCGACATCCTGGCGTCGCGGCTCCCGCGTGGCGACGTGGAAATCGAGGTGCTCAGCTGCACCGAAGCGGACCTCGTAGACAGCTTCTACGAAGCTATCTACGTTCCCGAGATTCGGGATAACACCCTCGTGCCCGCCGGCTTGATAATTCTCGACTTCGACTTCGACCACCACACCGAATCCCTCGGAACCTTTGCCAAGCTTGCAAAGATGGCCGAAGCGATGCACACGCCCCTAGTCGCCTCCACCGGCCCTTCTTTTTTCGAGGCACAGGCCCTCGAGGAGCTGTCCCAGATACGCAATCCGTTCACGAGAATCAAGGGAACCCGCTACGCCGGGTTCAACCGCTTTAGAGCCAGCGAGACCTCTTTTTGGGCCGGATTGACCATCAACCGCTTTTTAGCGCGGCCTTTGCACGAGACCTCAGGATATCAAGAACACACGAGCGAAACGGGCCACGGTTATCTGTGGGCCAGGGGCATCTGGCTCACCGCCCTGGCCGCGGCTCACAGCCACGCCGACAACGGGCACTTCGCACAGATGAGCGGTGCTCGGGCGGGCGCCGCTTCCGAGCTCCCTTTCCGCGCCGCCTGGGTCGAAGGGCACGCACAGCTGTGCTTCTCGGTGGAGAGCCTCTGGACCATCGACATCGTCGAGTCGATGCCCTACTTCGGGTTCACCCCTCTGGCGCAGATCCCCCCGGACATGGGCGGCCAGCATCGTCCGGACCTCGTCTACGTCCATCTGGCCGTCAACCTGCACCGGACGCATGATCCGGACAAAAAAAAGTACGGGCTCGTCAAGGTTCAAAACACTCTCGCCTACAGCTTGACCCTCGGGCGGGTCATCCGGCTGGCACGTCGGCTGCTCCCCTCGGTGACGGATCACCCCGCCCAAGAAGCGGCAGACCTGCTCGCCGATCTCATGGCGGCCGAGCTTCGAGCGGACAAAGACGAGCTGCTCGTCGTGCGTTTTCCCGGAGCGCTGCGCGTCAAGTACCAGCCGTGCTACCTTCTCCACGAGAACGAGTTCGTTGTGGATTTCGACTTACCGTTCTCAAATGATCCATCTTGACCGGAGTCCTTCGGGGCTTACATTCCTTTCGAACAGCGAAACAAATTTTACTTAAAAGAAAGGATCACTACATGCTGAGGGCCATCACCGTCGATTTTGCCGGCGGTCTCAAAATCAACGCACACATGGGAGACCATGTCATAAGGACCGATCAGCCACGCACCTCAGGGGGAGAGGACGCGGCGCCTTCGCCGTACGGTCTCTTCTTGAGCTCCTTGGCCACCTGCGCCGGCTACTACGTCTTGGCCTTTTGCCGAGCTCGAGAGCTGTCCACCGAGGGGGTCAGAGTCATCCAGCGAATCGAGCCCACCCCCCAAGGCGCGATCGGGAGCATCTCGATCGAAGTCGAAGTGCCGGCGGATTTTCCGAAGAAATACCTGCCCGGGCTCGAAAAAGCGGTCGACAGTTGCGCGGTGAAAAAAACTATCCTCAACCCGCCTGAGTTCCGAGTCCAAGCTCTTCACGCGAGCTGAAATCCTCAGTCATCATACCGGCTGTACCTTCGAAAATTCACGTGTCCGAAATGTCCCCCGCGCACGACGTGGTCGTCATGGTGCGCTCCGCGCCCGGCGCCGGGATGATCCGTGGTGGCGTAGATGGGCACGAGACCCCGTTTGAAACACAGATCGACCATGTAGAAGGTCGCACCACACTCGCCTTGCACGAGGACATAGTCGCCCTCTTGAGCCTTCTCCGTCAGCCACCGCTCGATGGGAGCCAGGTGGCTCTTGTCGAGTTCTCCTCTCGGGCTCACTTCCGCCCACAAAGCGCTTAGGCGCGGCGGCAATGTGTAGACATCCTTGACTCTAAAGACGTCTTCCGCCTCCCGAATCTGCTCCTTGGTGAGCACGTGATTGAACAACAAATGGAGGTCGGCCATTTTTCCCTCTCCTGCTCTTTCGCGGTCATGCCGGCCGCTCTCAAAGCGGCCGCCCCTCCGAAAATAACGAGCCCAGTTTCACTCATTCGCCCTATAAGGAACAGTATGATGTCTTTCTCCCGAAAAAGCACGCTCGCGCCCGCGCCCAGTGCCTTAGAAATGTTCGACGCTCGCGCCCGGCAACACAACAAGGGACGTCGAATCCGCTCGCATCGCGCCGCCGAAGATGCCAAACTCCTTGCCTACCATGGGAATAGGAGCGCAACATCGTCCGGCTCAGGCCGAAGCCTTTGGTTACCTCGCGGCGCACGGGTCAAAGATGGCCCGGCGCGTGGAAGAGGGGATGCGGGAAGACATACGGAGCTGGAAGGCCTGGCCGGAAATAGAGACCGAGGTCTCCCGAGACGCTCTTTTGACAATCTGCCCCCGGCCCTTTGCGATATTCAATAATATTTTTTGCAACCTCGCAGATGAGCGGCGAATCGCAGAGCTGCTTTGCCCTTTCAGCTCGGGCGATCTCCCAGTGCTGTGGTGGATTTTCGGGACCGGCCACAACCTCGAGCTCGATCGCGGACTAAAGGCCGCAAGGTTTGTACACGCCTTCGAATCCACCATGATGGCCGCCTCCCTCCGAGAGGAGCCTCCGTCCCCGAGGGATCCCGACATCCAAACCCGGGAGGTCTCGGACGACCTCAGCCTCGATCGCTGGATTCGAGTGATGACCCGGGTTTTCGAGTTTCCCAAACCGGCGCAGCAACCTTGGAAGGACCTCTTGCAGGCCTGTCACTTTGGCCCCAATGCCACCCACCGTCACTTTATCGCCAGCTGGAAGAATCTCGACGTGGGCTGCGCGAGCGCTTTTGTGCACAAAGACTCTGTCTCCCTATCCAACGTGGGCGTCCTCCCCGGAAAGCGCGAAGCGGGCATCGGGTCCGCGGTCACAGCCGCTGCCTTGAACGCCGCGCGCCAAAGCGGATGCAAATTTGCCACGCTCTTGTCGACAAAAGCCGCCCGCTCCATGTACGAGCGACTCGGCTTTGAAAGCTGCGGCAGAAGCGACTGCTACGTCTGGACGACGCGCTGACAAGGCGCCCGCTGAGACTCTACCGGCGGTACTTCAGACGAAACGCGATCTCCGCGGCGATGTTGCGGACAGCTTTGGAAAACCTGGGATCTTCGGCGATCTTCTCCATGTCGCCCCGTGAGCTCGACGCCCCGATCCTTCCGGCCTCTGTGATGAGGTGCTCGATGAGGTTTCTGCCCTGACTGAGTAGGACTTCGTGCCCCGTGAAGTCCTTGTAGACCACGTCGGGACATCGCTGCTTCGGATCCGATTGATAGGCCATCGCGATAAACTTCTCCGGCGTCGTGTCCGAAGCCATGCGCCCCAACGCCGTGATCACGGTGCACGCGGTGGCCAGATCTTCTTTTTGCGTGAGCATGTCCTCGAGAGGAGCCAGCCCCCGGGGCGACTCGAGACGCCCCAGCGCCCAGACGGCCAGCCGGCGCATCTCGGGGCCCTCGTCCAGCAGGGACACGAGGAGACGCCCCGCGTCTTCGAGGTCTTCATCTCGGGCTGCCGCCTTGCCCAACATGCCCAAGGCCTTGACGAGGTCACCTCCCAGCTTCTCCATGTGGGGGAAAACCCGAGGCGCCGCGGCGGCGAGGCGCGGCTCCTTGATGCGCGCCAGAGCCACGGCGGCCGCGGCCCGCTCTCTGTCATCTCCGTTTTCGAGCAAAAAGAGCAGCTCATCGGCCAGCGTCACGTCTGCACGAGCGCCCGCGGCGTAGGCCGCCCACTCCCTGGACGGGCCGTCCCCGGTCATGACCTCTCCCAGAGCGCGCGCCACCCGCTCGTCACCCGTCAAGATCACGGCGTCATGGACGGCGTCCGCCCGCACTTGGGCATCGTCAGACCGCCAGGCGCTCAGCACGCGATAAACGCGGGTATCGGTCACCAGCACCCCGTCCCCCAGGGCGTCGAAGACGAACGCATTGGCCGCGATGAGGACGACGAAGACGAGCGCCTTTTTTGTTCCGGTGACGCGCAGAGCCCGCACGTCCTCGAGCTCTTTGCCCTCCCCCTCGTCTGTCAGCTTTTTCGCCCCCCCGCCAAATGCCGCGTCCTTGCCCCAGATGAGCCTCACAACGAGGAGCAGCTCCACGGCGCTCGTGAGCGCCAACAGCGCCATGAAGGCTCCGACCAGCCCAAAGTTCTCAGTGATCGAGGTCGACTCATGGGCGATGAAGTGGGACAAAGGCCGGATCGCAGCGACCATCGCGGCCTCGCAGGCCAACGATGCGACCAGCAAGACCGGCATCGAACGGGCGAGACTGTGCAGGAAGCTCATGGTTGCTGGGCGGGCTCAGCCTTGAGAGTTCGTCCGTGGAACTCGATCTTCGCCACGGCGTCCAAGACCTTGTCGAAGTGCTCATCGGAGACCTGGATGAAGGTGG
>JAABTR010000197.1 GCA_011389755.1 Deltaproteobacteria bacterium
GTCCGCGTGGTCTCCCGGGAGGCGATAGGCACCGAGTACGAGGCCTTTTTGGATGCCGTCATGAAAGAGCCCTACGTCGTCGGCTGGCACTACTGCGGGTTCATCGAGGGAACCCGTGATCTCGGGCGGGTAAACCTGGCCTTTCCACGCCAGGCCGGGCTCGTCGATCCCACAGGAGAGCCTTACGACTGTGCGGTTGATAAGGTAGCGAGCGCGAACCGAAGCGCCTCCAAGACCCACGAAGAAGCCAAAGGGAACGACGACGGCGCGATCTGGATCTCACCTCGGATTTCGCCCTGAAGGCATGATGGCGGGCTCCCAGGGGCCTTTTTACCCTGCCGAAAACAGTGCATCGACAAAGCGGCGATGTGTTATTAAGACGCCGTTATGAATCCTACCAAACTCAAAAAACTACTCGAAGAGGTTCAAAGCGGCGCGCTCAGCGTCGAGGGGGCCATCGCGGATCTGCGCTCCTTGCCGTTCGCCGACATCGGTCCGGCGGTGGTGGATCATCACCGGGCCCTGCGCACCGGGTTTCCAGAGGTGATCTTGGGCGAGCGCAAGACCGCCGAGCAGATCGCGGCGATCGCCTTGGAGATGGCCAAGGGCGGCGGCAACGTGCTGGTGACTCGCGTGGACGAGGACAAGGCCGCGTCGGTGCTCGCCGGCGTCCCGGCCATGAGCTACCACTCGGAGGCCCGGGCGCTGACCTTGGAGCAGCAGCCGTTCGAAGACTTGGGCCGGGGTCCGGTGGCGGTGGTCACCGCGGGGACCTCCGATATCAACGTGGCTGAAGAGGCGTCGCTGACGGCGACACTCGCGGGCAGCCGGGTTATCCGGATGTTCGACGTGGGCGTCGCCGGGATCCACCGCTTGTTCCATAGGCTCGACGATCTTCGCAGCGCCACGGCGGTGGTGGTGATAGCCGGCATGGAGGGCGCCCTCGCGTCGGTGGTGGGCGGGCTGGTCGCCGCGCCGGTGATCGCGGTGCCCACCTCGGTGGGGTACGGCGCCAGCTTTGGTGGGGTCGCCGCGCTTTTGGGGATGCTCAACAGCTGCTCGGCCGGTGTGACGGTGGTCAACATCGACAACGGCTTCGGCGCGGGATACGCGGCGGCGCTCATCAACCGGCGGCACGAGCATGGCGCCGGGGCGTCGCGAGGAGAAAAAAGATGAGCGGCGCGCAAGCGAAGAGGATTTTGCACTTCGACTGCTTCGGCGGCTTGGCCGGCGACATGATCGTCGCGGCGCTCATCGACGCCGGCGTGCCCCTCGAGGTGGTGGAGAACGCGGCGCGCACGCTGCCGGTCACAGGTTACGATTT
>JAABTR010000198.1 GCA_011389755.1 Deltaproteobacteria bacterium
GGCGCTCATCGACGCCGGCGTGCCCCTCGAGGTGGTGGAGAACGCGGCGCGCACCCTGCCGGTCACAGGTTACGATTTGCGGCTCGAGAAGGTGCAGCGCAGCGCGGTCACCGCGACCCGGTTCATCGTCGATGTGGAGCAGGCTCACCAGCCCCACCGGCATTACGCCGACATCAAAGACATGATCGCGGGCAGCGACCTGTCGGGCGAGACCAAGTCACTGGCGCTGGATATTTTCGAGACTATCGCCCGGGCCGAGGCGCGGGTCCACGGCAAGAGCCTGGATGAGGTCCACTTTCACGAGGTCGGCGCGGTGGATTCCATCGTCGATATCGTAGGGGCCGCGGCCGCTCTGTCTCACCTCGGCGCCGAGGTGACCTGCGCGCCGGTGCCGCTGGGACACGGTATGATCCGCACCGCTCACGGGGCGCTCCCTGTCCCGGCGCCGGCCACCTTGCTCATCCTCGAGGGGGTCCCCGTAGAGGGCACGGAGATCGCGGCGGAGCTGACCACCCCCACGGGCGCGGCCATCGTCAAAGCCGCGGCGCGGCGCTTTGTGAGATTCCCGGAGATGGTGCCCCGGCAGGTGGGCTACGGGGCGGGCACCCGGACCCACGAGACCCGCCCGGGCCTCTTGCGGGTCGTGCTCGGCGACGCGCACCCGACGTGTCTCAAGGGTCACGGGACGGCGTGCGAGGTCATCGAGGCCAACATCGACGATATGACCGGAGAGGTGGCCTCGGCCGCGGCGGCGGCCCTGCACGAAGCCGGCGCCCTCGACGTGTGGTTTGCCCCCATCCAGATGAAAAAGGGACGCCCGGCGCTGAAGCTGTCGGCGCTGTGCCGCCGGGAGGACTTGGATCGCCTGGTCACGACGGTCTTCGACAGCACGTCGACCATAGGCCTGCGTCACTATCCGGTGGGGCGCTTCGAGATGAGCAGGCACATCGACGAGGTGGACACGCCTTACGGAAAAGTGCGCGTCAAGATCTGCTCGGGCCCGGGGGGCAGCACCAACGCGGCGCCCGAGTTCGATGACTGCGCGGCTCGGGCCGCCGAGCACAAGGTCCCGGTCAAGAGGGTCTTGGCCGTGGCGGCCGGGCTCGCCCAGGCGCGTTTTCGATAGTCACGTGCGCGAATTGGCCCTGCGTTCTGACATGTCATAGACTTCTTACCGTGAACATCATGGAGCCTGACACGCAAAGATATCGCGAGAGCTCGGCGCTTCGGGCCGCTGCCTTCGCGGCCTTGACGGCG
Organism: Deltaproteobacteria bacterium; assembly: GCA_011389755.1. Taxonomy (GTDB): domain Bacteria; phylum Myxococcota_A; class Polyangia; order JAAYKL01; family JAAYKL01; genus JAABTR01. Next base: position 1,258 of record JAABTR010000198.1, read on the forward strand.
GTGGCCGTCCTCGGTTGCTCGGAGAAAAGCGGCGAGGCCAGCGGCGGCTCGTGTCTGGAGGTGGACCGGGTGGTCGTGGAGCCCTTGCCGCCAGCGGGCGTGCGGGTGGGCTTTCGCGTCTTGGGCTGCGACCAAAAACCGGTGACGCCGCTCAAGAAAAGCCACGTCACCGTGGTCAACGATGTCCGGTCCGAGCCCTTCGGCGCCGGAGGTGAGGGCGGCGGCGTCTCGGCGCCGCGGGAGCCTTCGGACATCGGGCTCTACACGGTGCTCGCCTTGGATTTTTCCGACTCCATCTTCACCACCGAGAAGCTCGACCACGTCACCGACGCGGCGCTTGAGTTCATAGACCAGTTCGTCTCTCGCCGTCCGCAGAATCTCAAGCACAAGGTGGCGATCTACGCCTTCGGGGCCACGTCCAAGTCCGAGTGGGTGATCGATTTTTCCGACAGCTCCGCGGACCTGGTCGAAGCGGTGGAACGGCTGCGCACCGGGGGGAGCCGCGGCGGGACCAACCTGTACGGAGCCTACACGACGGCGCTGAACCACATGATGCAGGTGGGAAGCCCCGACGAACGGGTGGTGGAAAAATTCCTCATCTTCATGACCGACGGCTCCCACGAGGCCGACGAGGGCGACGCGATGCGCGAGGAGGCGCTCAAGCGTAAGGAGCAGAGCGGGGTCGTGATCTTCACAATCGGGATCCGAGGCAACTACGACGAGCGGGAGGTGCGCGAGCTGGCGAGCAGGCCGGATTATTCTCACCTCGCGAAGAGCTCCGAGTCGCTGCCGACCCTGTTTCGAGACGTGGGCTGGCAGGCCCACTCCTTGGTCACGTCGAACTACGTCATCGGTGTGTGCACCCCGGTGGAGTTCGGTCAGCCGAGCCTGACATTTCGAATAGATATCGACGGTTTGAGCGCCTCGGAGACGGTGCCGTACCCTTCCGGACCGCTCAACGGCGACCTCACGAAGTGCGATCCCCTGCAGGTGGCCGGTGTGCCGAACGAGTGTCCGGTCAACTCCGGTTACCCGTGCCTGTGCGATCTGTCGAGATGCCAAGACGGAAGCCCGTGCGTCGGCGTCTACTACCTGGGCGATATCAACTTCGGCTTGTGCGCCAAGCCGTGCGAGACCGACGAAGAGTGCGAAATCGATCAAGAAGCCCAGGGCACCTGCGCGCTCCAAATCGACGAGTTCGAGCCCACCTACTGCGTTTTGCGCTGCGAGTCCCACCATCAGTGCCCCGAAGGCGAAAGCTGCGGCGACGTCGCCGGTCAGTCTATCTGTCACCCCTAACCATCAAAAACCTGCCCAGCATCTCGTCCACCGGGTCCACCGGTCCACCGGTTCACCAAACTCAACCAAAAAGCTGCTGCATCAGCTGTTTTTTGTCGACGCGGAAGTGGTGCACCAGCTCCCACAAGACGGCGTTTATTTTTCCTATGGTGAGTTGGCGCTTTTGAGGCACCGTGATGTGGTGCTCTCCGTTTCTTTGCGTGGTCAACCGGATGTGGCTGCCGCTCTGACGGGTGGGCTCGTAGCCGAACTCCTTGAGCGCGCGGATGAGCTCGTCGGTGGAGATATCCCGCGGTCTCTTCATGGCTCGAGGATCTCTTCGCGGACAATCTCGATAAAGGAGAGCTTGATGCGCACCGGCCTGCACTCTTCATCGAAGTGACAGCACACCGCGTCTCTGATCTCCTTTTCGAGGCTCACGAGATCGTCCGCTTCGGTCATAATGCAGGCGCCCACGGAGTGGGCTGTGTACCCCCCGTCTGCCCGTGTCTGGACCAGGAACTCAAATTCGTCGTAGTTCGGATCTTCCATCTCGTCTCATTTCGGTTTGGGGTGCCGATCGCCTTGCTCGACAGGGGCGCTCAGGCGTCTGCGCACCAAGATCTCGAGTCTGCCCTTTTTGCCGGCGCGCAACGAAAAATTCACAGCGGGCTCGGATCCTCGTGGCGTGTCGACAGCTCCTCGGGCGCGAATGATATCGCCCTCTCGAAGGAGCTGGGCCACGTATCGCCGGATCCCCTTCTTGCCTTCGAGCCCCCGAGTGGTGACGCCCTCTCGGACCAACAGCCCATCGGTCTTTTCCGGAATCCAGACGCGGCCGGTTCCGTCGTCGATGTAGAAACCGGCGCAGCGCTGCTCGACGCCCTGGGGGATCCACATCTTGCGTCCGGCCCCGCGCATGGGCCGCTGGTACGACTCCTTCATCTTGTCGTAGTAGACGCAGCGCACCGATGTCCCCGAAACGGAGATCGTGTCTTTGGCGATCACGCGTCCTTCGATGACGACGTCGCTGCTTTTGGTCACTTTTTCAATTTTGGTTCGCGATCGGAATCTGAGAAACATATCGTGCAGCTGCCTTTCCCTGACCTTCGTCCTTTTGGGTTAGGTCTTTTGGCGACCATCATACTCCAAGCAGCCGGCCGAAAACAGTCGATGAGTCGCCTCCCAAGGGTTTTTGTGCTTCTGGAAATCTTGGCAACTCGGAAAGAACGCCGCGGCGGGGCTGAAAGGGGAGCATTTTTCGCCGGAACCTGGTAGTTTGGTAAGTAGCTCTTGGAGCGAAGGCAAGGGGAGGGGCAAAGGGAACGAAGAGCCCGCGGCGATGGCGAGGTCAGATGCCTTTTTGCAGAGGATACGGGGGGATTTGGGGGCTCGTGGCCCTCGTTGTGGCGGTCTCGATTTTTGCATGCGGGATCGGTCGATCACAACCAAAGCGCCCCATCGTATTTGTAGCGACTGACGAACAAAAAAAAGAGGTTTCGGCCCTGCTCGAAGCGGTCTTGGGGCAGCTCGTGGACCAGCCGGTGTCCAGCGAGCTGCTGTGGATGAGCGACCTGCCGACGTCACTCCCGAAGCAGCTCGAGATCGCCGACGAGCTGGGGCGTGAGCATCAAGCGATCGCGGTGTTCTGGCTGACGCTCGATGAAAATGAGGTGGTCCATCTCTACCTGACCGTCCCGCGCTCGGGGCGGGTCACTTACCGGCGGCTCTCGAGCGATGACGGCGTCTTGGGCGAGGTCCTCGGGGTGATCGTCCGCACCTCGGTAGGGTCCATCTTGGCGGGGGGAGACGTTGAGGTGGCGCTGGGAGAGTCCAGCACGGTCCAGATCGCAAAGGCCCAACCGGCCGAGGTCGCCCCGATACGAGACGAAAAGAATGTTGTGCCAGGGCCCCCTGGCGACGACCTCGAGCGCTCCATCGTCGCCCAGGACCCCGGGCAGGCGTCAAAGATCAAAGGCCCGCAGCTGGGTATCGAGGCGGGGTATCGTTTCGAATCCTACTCGAAAAAACACCCGGCCCTGTCGGGGATCTCGGTGGGTTTGTCGGTTCGTTTCGCCTCCCACTGGGCGATCACCGCACGGACCGCGTTTGTCTTGACCGAGCTCGCGGTCGATAAGAAAACCGTCGCGTTGGAGCTGCGCCGGCATCCTTCGTCTCTCGATTTATATCTTTTCGACAGTTTCGGCGCCTTCGACTTGGGGGTCGCGGCTGGCTTTGGCCTCGACGTGGTGGATGAAGAAGTTTCGACCATCGATGATTTGGAACCCTACGGTTCGAGGCGGGAGATCATCTTTTCGGGGTTTTTGGAGCTGCGGTCTGAGATGCGCGTGTGGGCCGATCTCTTCGCGTGGGCTTCGGCCGGGGTCCACGTGCCGTTCAACCCGGTCGACTACGTGGCGAGGACGCCCGCTGGGGAGATGACGGTGGCACAGTCCTTCGTGGTGAGACCGGTGGCTCTGGTGGGCTTGACCTATAGACCCTTTTAGACGTCCAAGACGGGAGAGACAAAAAAAAAGACATGACGGAAAAAAAAGACGTCCAAGAAAAATCCCCGAAGACACTTAATGGGGTGATGAACCAAGACGCCGCGACAACAAATTTGGAGCGAAAGCGAGGCGGCTACGAGAGCGATGTCGCTTTGACTCGCGCGGCCGCCACGGGCGACCACGTGGCACGCAGGGACTTGGTCAGCAGACTCTTGGACTCGGTCAGGCGCACGGTCACCTACTTGATGGGCGCGGACATGGACGCGGAGGATCTGGCACAGGTCGCGCTCATTCACATTTTGCGCTCTGCAGGGGCGTTTCGCGGCGACTGTAGCTTGGAGTATTGGGCGGACCGCATCGCGGTCAGAACGGCGATGAAGCACATCAATAAAAGACGCAGGCGCGAGAACCTCAGCGCGGGAGTCTGGGAGCCGCCGGCAGAATACCTGTCGGTGGACGATCAGACGAGCCGGCGCAGGGTGCGCGTCCGGCTGGCCGAGCTTTTGCAAAAGCTCTCGCCGGAGCGCCGCACGGCGGTTGCGCTTCACCACGTTCAGGGGTATGACCTCTTAGAAATTTCGGAGATGACCGGCTCCCCGGTCAACACGGTCCGCGATCGTCTGCGGGTGGGGCGAAAGCAGCTAAAGAAACATATCCTGCGTGATCCGATGCTCAAAGAGTGGGTCGCAAAGGGGGGTGAGCCATGGCAGTGACGCCTAAAAGCGAATGCGATAAGCGTCTGGAGCTCGAGCTGGGAAAAGCCGAGGGCGCGTCGCTGCATCTCGAGCAGGAGCAGTGGCTCTCGGATCACTGCGTGGTTTGCGAGGCCTGTGAGATCGAACGAGACGTCTTGTCGGTTTTGGCGGACGATACCGGCCCCGGTGCGGCTCGAGAGCTCGATGAGCTCTCCCGTCGGAGACTTGTCGAGGATATCGTAGCTCGCGCCGATGCTCTTATTTTTGACGATGAGTTGGATTCGGAGGAGCCTCCCAAGGCGGGTCGTTTTTCGATGGCAACGAGATTCGCGGCCATCGGTGCCGCCGCGGCGGTTGTCTTGTTGACTTTCGGGGTCTGGAAGTTCCAGCGAGCTCCATCCCTCCAGCTCCAGGCGCCCCCGGCGCAGATGGCTCACAGTGTGCCGCCCGCACAGGATATCAGCGGCGGTTTTGCGCTCATCTCCGGTGATGTGAGCGTCGAGGGCATCGCGGCCTCTTTCGACGGCCGGCTCGAGCTTGGGCAACTTCTTGAGACCGGACAAGGGCGGGCGGTTGTCGCTCTGCCCACCGGGATCCAGCTGTCCTTAGGCCCCGAGACGAAGGCCAGCTTGGACAGGCCCGATGAGGACCATCTCGAAATCATATTGACGCGCGGCGATCTCCTCGCTTCTGTGGATCCGGCAAGGCAGGGCCCTTTGCTCAGCGTCGTGACGCCGTCGGGGCGGGTGCGTGTTACCGGCACGGTCTTTTCGGTCACCTCGCGAGAAGAGCGCATGGATGTTCGGGTTTTGCGGGGAAAAGTCGAGGTGGAGGACGGCGGCGACAAGGTCCATAAACTCCGGGCCGGCAAGGCGTTGTCCCTCGGCAACGGCTCTGAGCAGCGCGGTCTCGAGGAACTCGAAGAGGAGTCTTTGTGGGTAGATGTGGAGCGTTTCGAGCTCCTCTCGGCCCAGGACGAGGCGCTGGTGGAGATAGGCAGCGTCCCGAGCGGGGCGCTGGTGGAGATCGACGGGTGCTTTCTGGGAGCCACGCCGCTGCTGGCGGCGGTTCGTCCGGGGCACCGCCGCCTCACCCTCAAGGTCGGCAAAGATGAGATGGTGCGAGAGCTCATCGATGTCGGCTCGGGAGCCTATCTGTCTCGGATGTTCGACCTGCACGATCTGGACGCGGGGGCTGCCGACGAAGAAGCGAAGCTGAAGCTCTCTGAGAATCGGGGCAGCCCCGAGGCCAGGCTCTCGGCGCCTGACCTTCTAAGGCGGGCGCAGAAACAGCGGCGCGCAACGAACTGGCGAGCCGCTGCCGCGTCTTTGAAGAGGCTCGTGCGCGAGCATCCCAGGAGCGCCGAGGCTATGACCGGTCGAGTGTCTTTGGGCGTCATCGAGCTCGAGAAGCTGCGCTCTCCGGCCAGCGCCCTGCGTAGATTCAATTCATATCTGTCTTCCCGGGGAAGAGGTCCCCTCGCTCAGGAAGCCTTGTATCACAAGGCTCGGGCGCTGCGGACCATGGGGCGCTTCAAGGACGAAAAACAGACCTTGGAGCAATTTGTCGACAGGTTCCCCAAGGCGATCCAGATCACACAGATCCAAAATAGACTCGAGCAGCTCGACTGAGCCTCGCTCCCGCGGTTTGTCCACCCCTCCTTGGTGAGAAAAAAAACGACGTCCACGATTTCTTTTAAGAGGCACTTTAAAAAAAAAGACGAGGCCCAGGCGGCTTTTTGCGGATTGTCTCACCTCAAAGGAAACGACGGAGCGCCCCATGAAGACGATGACGAGAACCCTGTCGACCCGCCTGCGTGGATCTGTCCGCGGGCCTTTTTTTGAGAGGCAAGAAAAGGCCGGGCGTTTCTTGTGGCCCGGCGATGTGGAGGTTGCGTCACAAGAGGACCTTTTTTGCGTCGCCGGTTGCACGGAGATCGCAGGTGATCTGGTGGTGAGGGGCCCGAAGGTGACGGGCCTGCGGGAGCTAAGCGGGCTCGTGAAGATTCACGGGGACCTCGTCATCGAAAAGACGTCCTTGAAGGCGCTGGACGATCTTTGTGGGCTCAGATCGGTCGGAGGGGATCTGAGCGTGGGAGACAACCCGGGGCTGCGTTCGATGCGCGGGCCCCAAGAGCTGGAGCACGTCGGACGCAGCGTTTTTATTTGGGCGAACGAGCGGCTCGAGGACGTGGACGGGCTTTGCAAGCTGCGCTCGGTTCGGGAGCATCTCGAGATCTGGGGCAATCGTCGTCTCGCGTCCCTGTCCGGGCTCGCGGCGCTCGAGAGCATCGGGAGGGATCTGTCTTTTGGGCGCCAAGGGTTCGGCAACGACCGTCTGCGTCATTTCGATGATCTGGGTGCTCTGCGAGCCGTGGGCGGCGATCTGGCCATTTGCTGCAACCAGGCGCTGGAACGCGTGGATGGTTTGGCGGGGTTGTGGGTCGGCGGCAAGGTGGTCGTTGAGCATAACGGACGTCTTGTCGGACGGAACCGGCCGCGCATCGGTCTCCTTCAACGGGAGCCGGGGGTGCGAGTCGGCGCCTTGGCTCCTTGGAGGTGGGACGTGTCCACTTCGCCCAAGTCGACCTTGGGACTGGAGCCCCCCGCCGAGTTCGAGGGAGACAACCGGCCCCCGACTCGCTAAAATGCCCTCATGCATGGTGGTGTCTATTCTCTGGTAAAGAGCGTGTGTCTGGGGGCGGCCCTCTCTTTTTTTTCATCCGCTTGCGTCGAGGAGAAGCTCATCGCCGTGGGCATGGAGGGCGTCACCGAGGACGGCTGCGTTCCCGCCGTGTGCGAGGGGGACTACAACCTGACGGGCGTGGTCAAAGGGGATGCGCTGCCCGGGTGTACGGTGATAGGGGGCAATCTCAGTATCTACGAGATGGAAGCCGTCGACCTGCGGGCGCTGCGCTGCCTCGAGGAGATCAAGGGTAACCTCAACATCTGGGCAAACCCCGAGCTTGAGACCCTGGAAGGCCTGGAGAGGCTGCGACGCGTGGGGCGTTCGCTGACGGTGGGATCGTCCATCTTGGGGGGGAACGAAAAACTCACCGGCATCGAGGCGCTGTCGGGGCTCGAGTTTGTCGGAGAGACGGTCGCGGTGAACAACAACGACCTGCTCGAGAACTGCCTGAGTTTGGATGCGCTGGAGTCGGTGCCGGCAGATCTTCAGATCGTCGGGAACCAAAATTTGGCCGATATAGATGGCCTACAAAACATCGCTAGGGTGGGCCGGCATGTCATCATCGCCGCCAACCCCAGCTTGCAAAATCTCGATGGGCTGGCCGGCCTTAAGAAGGTTGGAGGAGATGTCGAGATCGGGTACGAGAGAGCAGGTGGAGGCAACGCGGCGCTGTCAAATGTAGACGGCCTGGCGAGCTTGACCGCCATCGAGGGGGGGCTCTCGGTAACGGACAATGAGCAGCTTGAAAATCTTGCGGGATTTGTGGGACTCAAAGCCTTGGGTGGGCAACTGTCTGTTGAAGGCAATGATGCGCTGCGTGACTTGCGCGGGCTCGATTCCCTGACTCGCATTGGTGGTCAGGTGAGGATCTGCGGAAATGATAATCTCCTCTCGGTCGATGGGCTGTCGGCGCTGGAGTGGGCCAAGGAGCTCAACCTCGGGTGCCTCGATTCGGGAAATCCGCTGCTCGAAGATATCTCCGCGTTGTCCGGTCTTCGGCACGTCGACGGACCGGTGACCATCTACCAGCTGAGGAGCCTCGCGACGCTCGAAGGGCTCGAAGGGCTCGAGTACATCGGCGGTGAGCTCTTCATCTACGGCAACCCATCGCTCATCAGTCTGCGGGCTCTTCGGAACATCGAGGTTCTCATGGGATGGATCATTGTCATCTTCGGGAACAAGATCCTGCCGATGTGTGAGATCGTCAATCTCAAAGGCGTCCTCGATAGTCACGGTTGGCCGGGGACTATTTACGGGGAAGGCCTGGATTCATACCTGCCGTGTGATCCCTGGTCATGACGGCTCCTCGTCCTTGTCTTCAATGGCGTTGACCGACTTTCGCTCGCGGCCTAGACTATCTTTAAAATCGCTCGGTCTTATGACGGCGACGAACTTTTCGCCATGAGGAGAGACGGATGGGGATTTACGATTTTTTGAAACGCGGTGTTCAGGAGTTGATGATAGCCCGGCCGGACGAGGCCAAGGACTACGCGATCTACAAACACCCCGATCCCACCATTCCGCGGTTCTCGGAGCTGACCGTCGACGCGGACGAAGTCGCCGTTTTCTTTAAAGATGGTGTGGTCAAAGGGGTGCTCTCCCCCGGACGGCATTCGCTTAAGAGCGAGAATATCCCGTTTTTGTCGGACCTCATGGACACCTTCACCGGCGGGAACGTCTTTTTGGCGGAGCTGTTCTTCGTTTCGAAGCGGCAGTTTGCCGGGATTAAATTCGGAGGCCGGATCGGCGCCGTCGAGGATCCCAAGTCGGGGGTCCCGGTCGAGACCTCCGTGTATGGGACCTTCGCCATTGTGGTCGACGACCCGGTCAAGCTCATCTTGGGCCTGGTGGGTATGCGTCACGCCGAAAACGAGGCCTTTTTCAGCTGGTTCAAGGAGCAGGTGCTCAAGGTCATCCGCGATCACGTGGCCGAGCTCGCGGTCAAGAAGAAGTGGCCTCTGCTCGATGTGGTCTCCGGCGCCTACACCGAGGAGATCGAGCAGGTGGTCATCGAGGGGGTCGTCAAGCACGTCGAGCCCTACGGCGTGCGTATCGTGCGGCTCGGGAACTTCGTCTTGAGCATCCGCGAGGAAGACTCGGTGAGGCTTAAGCAGCTCTACACCGACGCGGCCTATGTCAGGATGGCCGGCGGTATCGATCAATTTGGACAGTTCGCGGCGGGCAAGGCGATGATGGGCGCCGGTGAAGGTATGTCCCAAGGCGGAGGCGGTGGAGAAGGCGGAAACGCGATGCTGGGAGGCGCCGCATTGGGGGTCGGCCTGGGCATGGCCAACATGTTCGGGAACCCGGCCAAGAGGGCCCCGGCCGAGCCTCACGTCCCGGCTCAACCGGGGACGCCGCCGTCGACTGGGGGCGGCACCGAGAAACAGCCCTGCGGCGCCTGTGGAGCCCACGTGTCACCGGGGAAATTTTGCGCCGAGTGTGGCAAGCCGCTCGCGCCCGCCAAACGGTTTTGCCACGGCTGCGGGCACAAGCTCGAGGGGACCGCAAAATTCTGTGTCGAGTGCGGCACCGAGGTGCCGAAGTGAGCGAAGAGGCCATGACCGAGCCCGTGGCCCAGAAGGTTCGACTCGAACAGCAGATCCTGGCGCTCAAGGAGATAGGTCTCGTCCTCGAGTCGACGATGAGCCTCGAGGAGGTGCTCACCTTGGCCGTCGAGCGCACGACCCACCTGATGGGGGCGCAGCGCTCAACCCTGTTTCTGATGGATGAGTCGAAAGAGCTCGTCTCCCGAGTGATCGACGGGGAGGAGGTCGCCGAGATCCGGCTGCCTCTGGGCCGAGGACTCGCGGGCTGGGTGGCCCGGCACGGTCAACCGCTCATGGTGGCCGACGCATACAAGGACGAGCGTTTTGACGAGACCTGGGATACGGCGAGCGGATTTCGTACCGAGTGCGTCTTGTGCCACCCCATTCGAGGGCGCAACGGGCGCGTCATCGGCGTCGTCGAGGTGATGAACAAGGTGGGCGGCGACGTCTTCGACGAGGCGGACCAGGTGCTGCTGGGGCTCTTGTCGGGGCAGCTCGCCATGACAATAGAAAACTCCCGGCTCATGCTCGACCTAGTGGGCAAGAACCGCGCGCTGTTGGAGACCAAGCAGGGGCTCGAGAGGCGCAACCAGGAGCTCGACCTCCTTTTGGATCTGGAGCGTCTGGTGGCGCGCTCCGAAGATATGGACACCCTGGCGCTCTCGATCATCAAGCGCACCTTGAAGCTGACCCACGGGACGGTGGGCATGCTCTATCGCTTGGATGACAGCGGGGCCGAGGCGAGGGTGGTTTTTGAAGACGGCGAGGAGGCCCAGGTCATGCGGGTGGAGCCGGGCATGGGGCTCGCCGGCTGGGTGGCGGTCAAGGGGCGGGATTTGAACCTCAGCAGCCCGGAGCTCGATCCGAGATTTTCCGAGCACATCGAAGCGCGTATCGGCGCACACCTCGAGAACATGGCGGCCGTGCCCCTGGTCTCTTCGAAAGATGGCCCGGCTCAAGGCGCTTTGCTGGTGGGCAATCGGCGCTTTGGGAACGTGTTCGATGAGTCCGACATGGCGTGGATGCACCTGGTGGCCAATCGGCTCGCTGGCGCTCTTGAGTACCTGACCTACAGGGAGCGCCGCGAGCGGGACCGCAGGCTGGCCACGGTAGGACGCCTTCTCGCCGGCGTGCTCCACGACCTGAAGTCGCCCATCTCGGTGGCCTCGGGTTACGCCGAGCTCTTGGCCCAGAGGGCCGGAGGCAAGGAAGCCGCCGAGGATCTGGAGCAGATCAACAAAGCGCTCGGTCGCGTCACGACCATGGCGGCGGATATCGTAGCCTTTACTCGCGGTGAGCGCCGCATTCTCTCATCTCAAGTTCTCGTCCCCGAGCTGATGAATGAGCTGGAGCGGCAGGCCGCCCCGCTGCTCAACGCGGCCGGCATTCGCATGAAGATCACGCTGCGCAGCACCGGGAGTGTCCGCGTCGACTCGGAGAAGCTCCTGCGGGTTTTTTATAACATCGTGCGCAACGCCGTCGAGGCCATGGAGCAGCAAGGTGGGGAAGTGATCGTGGTGGAGGTGGATCAGCTCGGCTCCGAGACTGTTTTCAGCTTCACTGACGATGGGCCCGGAGTCCCCGAGGAGATTCAAGGCGAGCTGTTCGATTCCTTCGTGACGGCGGGCAAGGCTGATGGCACGGGCCTCGGCCTCGCCGTCGCCAAAGAGATCGTCAAAGCCCACGGTGGTGGGATCGAATATGAGACGGTGGAGGGGCGAGGGACCACCTTCTTGGTCCGCATCCCCAATTAAAAGACCCATCGCATTTTTGGCAGGGGAGCTAGTTTTTCTTTCGGGGAGGCTCTTCGACGTTGCTGACCTGGCTCGCTCTTTCCAGTCCGCGCAGCTCGTCGATGAGGGTCGAACACTCGGGGCGATCGATGAAGTAGCTGACCAGGTAGTCCGCCGATTCATGGAGGGCCTGCACGTAGGAGTCCCTCTCTTGCATCTTTGCCGCCAGACGGGTGCGCCCGCTCTCTAGGTCGTCTTCGATGGCGACGGACTGACGATCGAGCTGGCTGCGGAACTCGGTGAGCTGGGACTCGATGCGATCGCATTCCTCTTGCCATTTGCTTACCTTGGCCTCGACTTTTGCCACCGCTTCGGCTCGAGCCTGGCGTTTGGCGGCCGCGGCGCCGGCCATCTCGTAGGCACCTCGCAGCTCGGTTGTCATCTCGTCTCGGCCTTTGTCGACCGAGGCGATGATGGAGCGCGAGCGGGCCAGATCTTCTCCGGCTCTCTCGTATTCCGCGCGCAGACGGTCCAGATCCGAGCGCGCTGCGCCGATCTCCCGCTTGAGACGAGACTCCTCGCGCGACAAATCTTCGATGCGGCGGCCCACCTGAGCTCTAAAGTCTCTGCCGCGCTTTTGCAGCGCCTCGTTGCGCTTGGCTTCGCCTTGCAGCTCGCCGTCCAGGCGGGTCAGCGCGGCTGAAAGTCGCCACATGTCCTCGAGGGATTGGACCAGCTTTTTAGGGCCGCCTCCGTTTGGAAATCCGCGGGCGACCATGCGGCCGAAGATGGTGGCGCGCAGAGCCCACTGGGAGATCTCGTCGAGCATCACGCCGGCGTTGAACATGGAGGATTCCCCGTTGCGCTCTCCTGTCCCCGCGGTGTCCCAGGCCGTGACCGGGCCGACCCGCCTTTGCAGCGCTTTGAGCTCTTCGATCAGGTGGTGCGCGTCGCGGAAGCGCCGGGCCGGATCTTTTTCGAGCAGCGTCATGACGATGCGCACGGCGCGGGAGTCGAGGTTGCCGACGTATTTGTCCGGTGGATGCGGTATCTGCACCTTGTGCGCCTCGATGTAACCGTCTCTGTCATGGGCAGAGAAGGGGAGGCGACCGGTGAGCATCTCGTAGAAGATGATGCCCAGCGCGTAGAGGTCCGAAAGCGGCGTGGCGTCCTCGCCGCGGGCCTGCTCGGGGGACATGTATTCAGGTGTGCCGAACACCGCGCCCTTGGCCGCGAGGCGACCGTCCCGCGACAGCCGGGCCAACCCGAAGTCGAGGATCTTTGCGAAGTTTCT
>JAABTR010000199.1 GCA_011389755.1 Deltaproteobacteria bacterium
CACCACCAACCCCCCACCAAAAACCACCACCATCCACCAGAACCGGGTGATCTCACTCTTCATCCGATCCTCCCAAGTCACCATCGGCCACCGTCTTCACGGCGGCGGCGTAAACCCGTCTCTTCGGCACCCCCAGAGCCCGGGACAAAGCCGCGGCCGCGTCGCGCGCCGACAACCCTTTATCGAGCTGGGCCGCGACGAGCTCACCCAGGCGCTCATCGGTGATCTCTTCATCGCCCTCGGCGTGTTTGCCTTCGACCGCCACGGTGATCTCGCCTCTGACCACCCCTGTAAACCGCTCGGTCAGCTCATCGAGGCGCGCCCAGGCGATCTCTTCGTGCGCCTTGGTCAGCTCACGCAGCACCACCGCACCTCTTTCGGGCCCGCAATGATGCAAAAGATCCGCCAGCGTCTGCTTCAAGCGACTCGGGGCTTCGTAGAGCACCGTGACGCCGGGTTCCACCGCGATGGCCTGCAGCCGCTCCTTGCGCCTTCGACCGGAGCGGGGCAAAAACCCCACGAACCGCATCCCCTCTCCCTCGACGGGCGCGACCGACATGGCGCAGGCGAGCGCCGACGCCCCTGGGATGGGAGTGACGCGCAAACCTTCACTCAAGACCGCCCGCACCAATTCCCCCCCCGGATCCGAGATGGACGGGGTCCCCGCATCGGTAACCAGCGCGACGTCTCTCCCAGATCGCAAAACCTCGATGAGTTCGGGCACGGCCCGGTGCGCGTTGTGCTCGCGGAAGCTCACCAAGGAGGTGCTGATGCCGTGTCTCGCCAGCAGCTTCACGGTCACCCGGGTGTCTTCAGCCGCGATGAGATCCACCGCCCCGAGCACTCTCAGCGCGCGCAGGGTGATGTCTTCGAGGTTTCCGATGGGGGTCGCGACGACGTAGAGCGTGCCGGTCGCGGAGGGATCGGGGGAAATCATGCCTCGGTTGCTTCAGTGAAATAATCGGGGAGCTGATCTTCTAAGTAGCGCCGCAGCTTGGACAAGAGCCGTTTCTCGATCTGCCGGACCCGCTCGCGGCTGACCCCGAAGGTGTCGCCTATCTCCTGAAGCGTCATCGGATCCTCGACGATGAGCCGATTGCGGAAGATGAAATCTTCCTTGTCGGTCAGCGGCCGAGCGAACTCGTTGAGCTTCGCTTGCACTTCGTCGTCAAAACGCGCGTCGTGTATCTGGGTGTCCTGGAGGTCTCCCGAATCCACCAGCATGTCGAGACGCGTCAGAGGGCGTCCCTCGCTGTCGTTGATCTCGGCATCCAAAGAGACGTCGTGTCCCTGGAGCCTGCGCTCCATGTCGATGACCTCGCGCTCGGTCACGCCCATGCGGTCGGCCAAAAGCGCGGGGGTGGGCTCCTCGCCCATGGCCACGAGCCGAGAGCGCTCTTTGTTCAGGTTGAAAAAGAGCTTGCGCTGGGCCTGAGTGGTCCCGAGCTTGACGAGCCGCCAATTGTTGAGGACGAAACGCAGGATGTAGGCCCTTATCCACCACGCCGCGTACGACGAAAGCTTGACCCCCCGGGAGGGATCGTACTTTTTGACCGCCTGCATCAGGCCGATGTTCCCCTCCTGAATCAGATCCATGATGTTGCGGTAGGCCCTGCGATACTCGAAGGCTATCTTGACGACCAGGCGCAGGTTGGAGGTGACCAGGCGAGCCGCGACCTTGACGTCGCCGGTCTTCATGTACTCTTCAGCCAGGCTCTTTTCCTCCTCCGGGTTCAAGAGGGGATAATGCTGGATCTCCCTCAAAAAAGCTTCGAGAGGATCGTGCTTGACCACCCCTGCTTTTTCTTTGCCGGCACCGGGCGTGTAGGAATCCCGCTTTCCCCGCGACGATGCCTTCTTTGCCTTTTTGGTCCCCGCCCGTTCCCGCTTTGCTGGCGGGCTCGAGCCTTGGTCTTTTTTCGTTCTCTTAGACGGCACGCTGTCTCCCGTTGGCCGCGAACGACGCCCTAACTCGGCGCCCGCAGCTGGCTTTATCTCAATTACGCGTGTTAAATTCAAGTTGTATGACAAGAATCACAAATTCCCTACACAAAACCGAGCTTCAAATCGTTTCGCTCGCCCCAGGCGGCGACGGCGTCGGCCGGCTCCCCTCGGGGCAGGTTTGTTTCGTCCCGTTCTCCGCGCCCGAGGACAAGCTGATTGTCCGTATCACGAGTCAAAAGAAGGACTACGCGCGGGCGGAAATCTCTGAGATTTTGGAGCCTGGAATCGCAAGAGTTATGCCACAGTGCCCCCTGTTCACCCGTTGCGGCGGATGCCAATGGCTTCATCTTTCGCAACACGCCCAAATCACTGCAAAACGCAGCTTCCTCGAGCCCGCCTTCGGAGGTGTCAGCACCCCGTGGGACGTTGTCCCGTCCGATAAGACTCTTCGTTACCGCCGGGTCTGCCGCCTGCACTGGCACCCCAGAGGCTCGCGGACCGGCGCCCTGGGGTTTGCCGAGCGGCGCAGCCACCGCGTGGTGCCCATCCAGCGCTGTCCCATTCTGCAGGACACTCTGAGCGCCGCCTTGGATCCGCTCCGAGAGCTCCTCTCGCTCCTCGGGCAAAGCGCCGAGGTCAAGCTCTCGGGCGGCAGCGCGCCGGCGGTCGTGTCGGTGAAAGTCCAAGACTTCGCCCCCCCCGCTTTTTACGAGGCGGCCTCTCGCCTGGTAGCACAAAGAGCCTTCTCGGGCGTCCTTCTCGACGCGGCGGGGACAAGCGCCACCATCGCCGGCGCCGACCGGATCACCGTGGACGGGGGCACGTCTTCCCCCATCGAGCACGCGGCTGCGTCCTTTGGTCAAGCCAACGCCGAGGTAAACGCGCAGCTCATCGACACCGTCCGGAGTTGGACCTCGCAGAACAGTTGGACAAGCGCCGTGGAGCTCTTCTCCGGCTCGGGAAACCTGACCTTCGCGTTGAGCGAAAATCTCGCGTCCCTCGTCTGCGTGGAGCTGGATCCCCACGCGTGCCTCGCAGCCGAGCAAAATGCCCACCGGCTCGGCCGCGAGCGCGTCACCGTCGTCAACGCCGACGCCCTCGAAGGTTACAGGCGCCGCGGCGCAAAAAAGAGCCTCGTCGTGCTCGATCCGCCCCGCACGGGGGCCTTCGAGCTCTGCCGAGAGGTGGCCCGAGGCGCCCATGACGCCGTCTTGTACATCTCTTGCAATCCGGCCACCTTGTTACGCGATCTTGCACCGCTCAAAGAAGCGGGTTACAAGCCTCGTCGAGCTCGCGGCTTCGATATGTTTCCACAAACCGCACACCTCGAAGCCGCGGTTCTCTTGGAGAAGCAACCGTGGAAGTCGTCCTAAACCAGACCTTTTTCGAGCAGTGCCGAGAGTATCGCTTCTGCTACACATGCGAACACTGCGCCCACTTCGACGACTTGACCGGTCAGTGCCTGCACGGATACCCCAACCGCATGCACCGGCTCAAACACTATGATCCTTCCCATCCGCCGGCCACCGTATTGTTTTGCAAAGACTTCGATCTGGTTTGAGGCGGCACACGAAGAACCGACTTTGAAAAGGAGATCGTTTTGAAAATGACACTTCGCCAAAAAAAAGCCCTCGTCGCCGCGATGCTCTGCCTGACATGGCTCGCAACCGCCTGCGGCGGCAAAAAAGAAGAAGCCGCGGTCGAGGGAAAAGACACCTCGGCTCAGGCCGATGAGGGGGCACAAGCCAAGGATGAGCAGGCCGCAAAAAAGGAGGATCTGGAGGCCAAGGTCGCACAACTCCCCAACGTCAAGCTGTCGGCTTCCCACATCCTCGTCATGCACGACGAGTCCAAGCGCAAGCCGCCGGAGATCAAGCGCACCAAGGAAGAGGCCCTGACTCGGGCCAAAGAGGTCACCACCAAGCTGAAGGCCAGCGGGGATTTCGCCGAGCTGGCCAAAGAATACTCCGACGGGCCCACCAAGACCCGCGGCGGTGACCTGGGCATCTTCCCGGCACGGGCCATGACTCCCGAGTTCACCGAGGCGACTTTGGCGCTCAAGGAGGGGGAGATCACCGCGGAGCCGGTGGAGACCCCCTTTGGGTACCACGTGATCAAGCGGCAAAAGGTCGAGGAGATCCACGCGAGCCACATCCTCATCATGCACGCCGAGTCCGAGCGCAAGCCGCCGGAGATCAAACGCACCAAGGCCGAGGCGAAAAAAGAGATCGAGGCCATCGCCAAGAAGCTCAAAAAAGGCGAGGACTTCGCCGAGGTGGCAAAGCAAAGCTCGGACTGCCCCTCCAAGCGGCGGGGCGGCGATCTGGGGACCTTCGGCAAAGGTCGCATGGCCAAAGCCTTCGAAGAGGCCGCCTTCGCCCTCAAGGAAAACGAGATCTCCGACGTCGTGGAGACCGAGTTCGGCTACCACATCATCCAGCGCCTGCCGTAGTTTTAGCTCGAAAGACACCGCCGAGAGCCCAGCGCCGCGCACTTGCGCTTTTTTCGCTCCTGCCACAACATCCAAGACATGAACTCACAACCCGCGAGGCTCCTCGTCCATCTCCTTGTCGTCGGGCTCTTGGCGTCGTGCGCCGGCTCCCCCCTCCAGACGCGACCTCTCTTTGAGACGCCCGTCGATTTCTCCTTTGAGCTGCGCGGTCAAATGTCGCGGCTGTCGTCCCTCAGAGGACGCCCCGTGGTGCTCGTCTTGATGCGGACCTCGGATGTGACGAGCCAGATGTACATGCCCCACGTCGCCGAAGCCTTCATCGACGTCGCCGGAGAGCCTGTCTTCTTGGTGCTCACCGAAGAGCCCGCGGAGGCGCCGTTTGTAGATGTCTACACCGAGTCCGAGGACCTCCCCTTCGCCATCGGCGTGGCCGAGGCCGCCGTTGGCCGCGGCGACTCCGCGCTCGGCGAGATCCCCGCCATCCCGGCCACATACATCATCGATCGCGAGGGCCGCGTCGTCGACGTCGCCGCGGGCGTGGTCACGGCCAAGGAGATCACAAAGGCCCTCGGGCGGGCCTTATGACGGTCTCCAAAAACGTCTCGGGGCTTGACTTTTAAACCCCGGCGAATACGTTGACCCTCGCGGCCCCTGTGTTCTTTTAAGGGGCGAGGCAGGAGGTTCTTTTAGGCATGCCGATTTACGAATACCGCTGCGAGGATTGCGGCCACGAATTCGAGGTCATTCAGCGCTTTTCCGACGAACCGATCTCCGTTTGCGAAGGCTGCGGCAAGGAAAAAGCCAAGCGCTTGATTTCTCAAACGTCTTTCGTTCTCAAGGGTTCGGGTTGGTACGCCACCGACTACGGACGAAAAGGGGCGAACAAGGAAAAGGAAACTAGGAGCGAGAGCAGCTCCCCACCCGCGCCTTGCGCGGCGTCCGGTTCCTGCGACGCCGGATCGTGCCCCAAAGCCGCCGGCGCGTGAGCCGTGGCGCCGGACGCGCGAGGCGTCCGGCAAACACCTAGGTCGCCAGCGTCATCTCCACCTGTCCGGTGCTCTCTTCGGAGAGATAGCCGAACTGCGCCCGAAACTCTTCGGGTGAGCAGTTGGCGACGCGCGCCAACCGAGACAGCCGCTTGTAGTCTTTGAAGTCGCTCTCATCCAGACGGATCATGTACTCGCGACACATCCGATAAAAATCGTTGTCGATATTGACCAAGCGCGTTTTGATGCGCCCCGACTCCGAGTCCATGATCTTGTCGAACGGGATGATGTAGGGAGAGCCGTCTCGAATGGCGATCATGGCCCCGGTCCCACCGCCTAGCAAGAAACGCATCGCGGTGAATCCCAAGTTCTGGGTGTATTCCAAGTCGAAGGAGTTCGGGGTCTGGCAACGCAGCTCGTAGCCGATGTTTTTGTTTACGATCGTCACGTCGATACCGCGGGCCTTGAGCCGCTTCTTGACATCGTCCTTGACGATCTCGGCCAGCGCGATCTCGGCGTAGCGAACGTTGCCGTGGGCGTCGTACTCGAGCTCATCGACGTAGTGCTTGAAATCGCCCTGCTCGATGGCCTCGATGATGCCCTCGGACATGACGGCGACGCCGTAGTCCCGGCCCAAAAGGCGCCTCTTGATGATGGCCCCTTCCAAAATGTCGCACAGGTGCGCGATGCGGATGGGGCGCCCTCTGAATTCCTCACCGATGATGGTCAGAGTCGAGCCCGCGGCGTTTCCAATGCCGAGCGCCAGATGCCCGGCTTTGCGTCCCATGGTGACGCAGAAATACCAGCGATTCGTGGTGAACGCGTCCTCCATCAAGTTCTTGACCACCTGGGCCCCCACCTCGCGGGCGGTCTGGTATCCAAACGTGAGCATCTGCCCGGGCAGCGGCAGATCGTTGTCGATGGTCTTGGGCACATGGGCGACTTGGATCTGCTCGCCGGCCATCCTTCCGAGCTGGCTCGCCGTAAAGGCAGTGTCGTCGCCGCCGATGCTGACCAGGTAATCCACCTCGAGCTCGGTCAGGACGCTGAGCACGTTCTGCATCGCCTTGGGATCTTTAGTGGGGTTGATTCGGGAGGTCCGCAGGATCGATCCGCCGCGGTAGTGGATGCGAGAGACCTTGTCGATGGTCAGCTGCTCCACGTGAGCCGAAGACCCTCTGGAGAGCCACTTGTAGCCATCATAAACCCCCAGGACCGTCAGCCCTGAGTTGATGGCTTCGATGGCCGCCGACCGGATCACACCGTTGATGCCCGGCGCCGGGCCGCCTCCCACAAGAATGGCCACGGTCTTCGCCGCCATCCTCGGACTGTTATTCGAAAAGAATTTCCCGATATCGTTCATTACCTTCACCTCGTGATTCCAACCTTGCCTGCACTTGGGCTGTTACTGTTCTAGCTCTTTTACGCTCGGAAACAACCACCCGCGCCAAACAATTTCGTGAAGGATACGCAAAACCCCGATTCCATGGGAGGCGAAGCTTCGTCAGTAAACAAAAATCAACATTGGGTAACGAATTTGTTTGCACGCCGCCTGCGCTGCGCTAAAATGCTTAAATGGCCTGCTAGTCATCGGGGCACTTTTAAAGAAAGTTTGCGACAATGACATAAAAAACGTTTCTCGGCGGAAAAGCCGAGTA
>JAABTR010000200.1 GCA_011389755.1 Deltaproteobacteria bacterium
TGCTAGTCATCGGGGCACTTTTAAAGAAAGTTTGCGACAATGACATAAAAAACGTTTCTCGGCGGAAAAGCCGAGTATTTTCCATGTTATCTTAATGGTAAATTTTAGGAACAATCGTTTAATCAAAAACATGGGGTTGCCGGTTTACCACGGTTTCTGAGCAGCGCTCGCAATACAACCAGCAAGAGGAGTGTACAAGTGGCAAGAGCTTACGAAGAACTATCGGGAGGAATGGGCCGAAAGATTCTTTTCCGCCCAGAGCGTTACCATGCCGGTTCCTTGTTTCGGGATGTCAAACCGATCATCGAGATCGAGCAAGACACCTACGTCGTTCGCGACCTGAGCATGAGCGGTTTTCTTCTGGTAGCGCCGGAAGGCGGCCACCGCTTCGCGCGAGGCGACAAGGTCGAGTTCCGATTGCTGCTCGGAGAGTCCGTCGCGCATGAGGGCTCGGCCACGGTGATCCGCATGGAGCCCCACGGCTCCGGCGCGAAGATCGGGCTGCAGCTCACAGACGGGTTCATCAACATCCCAGCCCTGCTCAGCCTCCACGAAGGCTGCGCGCTCGAGCAGCTCGTCGAGGAGGGCATTCAAGCCGAGATCGACCTGGTGCCCGGGGAATATCGGCAGCTCTGCTCAGAGGCCGTCTTTTTGCTGCGGCGCACCAAGGAGATACTCGACAGGAACGATAAACGCGAAAAAAACCGCACCTCGATG
Organism: Deltaproteobacteria bacterium; assembly: GCA_011389755.1. Lineage (GTDB taxonomy): Bacteria > Myxococcota_A > Polyangia > JAAYKL01 > JAAYKL01 > JAABTR01. The sequence continues at coordinate 718 of JAABTR010000200.1, forward strand.
CTGCCCGGCGAAGAGGTCACCGACCTGTTCGAGGCCCGCTGCGAAAAACACTTTCTCGCTTCTTGGGATGCAATCCGCGCCCGGGGCAACGCTATCGTCCAGCCCCTAATGAGCAACACCCCGGTGATAAAAGCGATAAAGAAGTTCACCGAGACGGTCCTCACGCCGGAGCTGACCATCGCCCCAAGCTACAAACGCGCCTACGAAAAGCCCCTGGGCTACCCCGGCGACTTCGAGCTCATGAAGTACTTCTACTCGGGCAAGCGGCACGGCGACACCACCTATGTGCGCCTCTTGCACCACCTGGTCAACATACACCCCTTCTCCATGAGCGTGCCGAGCCGGATGAGGGAGGTCAAAGAAGCGATTCGCCAGACCGTCGCGACCACGAAGGTGAAGGATCGCCCGGTACGCATCGCCAATCTCGGGGCGGGGCCTGCGCGCGAGGTTCGCGAATACCTGCGCACCTGCAAGCCCGAGCAGCCGGTCCACTTCTCCCTCATCGATCAGGACGAAAAAGCTCTGGCCTACGCCTACTCTCAGGCACTGCCTTACAAAATGGCCGCCGGCGATCACGTGGTGGTGGAGTGCAAGTTCGCCTCTTTCGGTCAGCTGCTCAAAAACCCCGAGCTCCTCAAGGAGATGGCCGGCCAGGATCTGGTCTACAGCGCCGGGCTCTTCGACTACCTCCCCACGGGGATCGCCCAAAACCTCGTGCGGGCGCTTTACAGCTGCCTCAACCCGGGCGGGACCCTCATCGTGGGGAACCTCAAGGCCCCGACGGACGGCATCTGGAGCGCCGAATTCGTCTGCGACTGGTCGATGATCTACCGCACCAAAGAGGACATGGAAGAGCTCGTCGCCGGCGTCTCGAGCGACTACGACGTGCGCCCCGAGCCCACCGGCTACACCTACCTGCTCTCCATCAAAAAGCCCCAATAATCCAGCAGCGTTCGACTCTTCCGCCGCGGCCTAGGGCCACGCCGCATCTCCACCTCGACTGATCCTTTGTCCTTATTCTCGGTCAGCCCGAATCTCGGTCAGCCCGCCTCTGCGATCTGAGCGGGAGGCCGGCTCGGCCGCGCCGGCAGGGCCACGGTGAAACACGCGCCGCCGTCTTTGCCCTTCGGCGCAGCGTCGATGCGGCCTTGGTGAGCCACCACCCAGTTGCGCGCCGTGGCGAGCCCGAGCCCGGTGCCGCGGGTCTTGCCCCGGGTGGCAAAGGGCTCGAACAGGCTGTCGACCAGATCGGCGGGGATCCCCGGCCCATTGTCCGAGACCTCCACCACGAGCTCGGATCCCTCAAGTCTCGCCGAGAACCGAATGCGGCGACGGCCCGCCGGGACACCGCTGAGCAGAACGTCCCGGGCGTTGGTGAAGAGGTTCTCGAACACCCGCTCGAGCCTGGGCGCGTCGATCTCGAGGAAACAGGGAGTCGGCAACTCCACCTCCTGCTCGACCCGGATCTCGTGCTCGGATAGGTGCATGGTCTGGGCCGCGATCAGGCGCTCGAAAAAAGCGCCCACATCCACCGAAGCCAGGCGGATCTTCTGAGTCCCGGTCCGCGTGAAATCCAGGAGCTCTTCGAGCATCGACTGGATCCTCGAGGCCGCGGACCCAAGCTCCTCCAGATCCTCGCGCAGATCCTCTAGCTCTTCGAGGTCTTGCTCGCTGACCCGCTCGAGCGCCAGCTCCTTGAGCCCCACCACCGCCGCCAGGGGGTTGCGCAGGTCGTGGATGATCGCGCCTGTCATCGAGCCGATGGCGATGAGCCTGGACTCCTGCTCGCCCACCCGCTGCTCCAGGTTCCGCGACCTCAAGTGAGCAGCGATGCGCGCCTTGAGCTCCTTGACCTCGAACGGCTTCGTCACGTAGTCGTCCGCCCCGACCTCCAGCCCCTCCACCACCGCCTCCACCCCGGAGCGCGCCGTGACGAGGACGACCACAGGCTGCTTCTCGAGCTTCTCGCGCAACCTGCGGCACAGCTCGTAGCCGTCCATCCGGGGCATCATCACATCGCTGACGATGACCTGGGGGCGGTGCCGCAGCGCGAGCTCCAGCCCTTCGACCCCGTCGCACGCGCTGAGGACGCGGTACTCATCGACCAGCGAGCGGACGACAAACCGGGAGAGATCCGGGTTGTCTTCGACGACGAGCAGCAAGGGCGCGTGCTCTGGGCCCTGGATCTCGGGGCGCTGCGAGACCTCCGCCTTCTCCCGGGAGACGTCCGCGAGCAACGTGGCCCCTCTTTGCTGCGCCTGCAGCGCCTTCGAGGCCATCGTCTCGAGCCGCACCGCCGCGAGCTGATCCTCCCGCCGCCGGAAGCGCTGCCTGCGCTCGGGGAGCGATTTTGTGAACTCCGGCACAGTGGCCCGAAACAAAGATCCTCCGCCAGGGGCGCCTTCGCACACCAGCTCTCCGCCGTGAAGCCTCGCGAGCTCCCGAGACAAGGAGAGCCCCACGCCGGTCCCCCCCGCGACCCGGTGCCGGCTCCCGTCCACCTGGTAGAAGCGCTCGAAGACCTTCTCGCGCAGGTCAGCGGGCACGCCCGGGCCGCTGTCTTCAACCTCCAAGATCGCGTTGCCGTCCTCGAAGCGCCCGCGGACCTGGATGAGCCCCCCCGCCGGGGTGAACTTGATGGCGTTGGACAGCAGGTTGGCGACCACGATCTCCATCTTCTCTTCGTCGAAGCTCGTCTCGGGCAATCTGTCGAGCCCCTCGGTCTCGAGGCGGACCGACTTGGTCTGGGCGTGTGATTGAGCCAGCTCCACGAGCCTTTGGGCCTTCTCACCCAGGTTGCCGGTGGTCGGCTCCAGCCTCAGCCGCCCGGCCTCGCTCTTGGCCACGTCCAAGAGCGCGTTCACCTGGCGCAAGAGCCTGCGCCCGTTGTCCAGCATGCTCAAAAAAGTCTCTTTGAGCTCTTTGGAGCCCGCGTCCCGAAGCAGCGACTCCAGTGGCCCCATGATGAGCGTCAAGGGCGTGCGCAGCTCGTGGCTCACATTCGCGAACAGGCGGCTCTTCGCCTCGTTGGCCTCGAGCAAGTCGGAGTTGACCCGCTCGAGCTCCAGCCGCATGCCCACATCCCTCCTGAGCTGACTGTCGTGGGCCACCGCCGAGAAGATCAAAAAGAAGATCGTGCCCCCCAAAAAGAAGGACGCCTCGATAATCTCTTTTATGTGGAAGTCGGGCCCCAGCCAGAAGTTGAGGGTGTAGTACCCGAGCAGCACCAAGGCGCTGAAACCGAAGGTGGTGGGCACCGTCCAGGGCAGGTAGGCCCCGACGACGAAGCAGACCACCATAATTCCAACGTAGTAGCTGCTCCCAAAGCCGCCGATGAGGGGACACATCACCTCGATCCCCAAGACCGCCGCGAAGATGATAGCCCCGGACAAAAGCTCCACGTGCTGCTTTCCCCAGCGAAACCGCAGCCCCTGTACAATGGTCGTCATAAAAAAAGCGACGATAAGCCGAATCGAGAGAAAATGAGCCTCGAGTCCTTTTGGAGCGCTGAAGAGATCGAGGAAGAAAAACGCGAGATAAGCGGGCGTGCCTATCTTCCAGATGAAAAAAGACCGCTCCACCAAGAGGGCGCGGCGCTCCGCGCGCACGCTTCTCTCCAGGTTCTCTCCCTGGGGCGGCGGAGCAGCGCTCCAAAAGCTGTCGTTTTTCTTCTGGCTCGACACAGTCCTAAAATTCTAACCTCCCGGTCCCGCCTCGCAAACGACAACTAAAAAGAATCCGATGCGGCTCGAGGCTCCACCATCGCGGCCGCGCCTCACGCCACCGGACAGATGTCCCGCTCCACAAGACGAGGCTTCGCAAGACCTCACCTCGCAAACCCTCATTTTTTTTCTTTTTTCACCTGGTCTCTCGGCCAAAAACCAAAGGCCTGGGCGCCTTCGAGCACCCCGGCGGCGTACGGCAGCTTTGACTCGTGGATATCCTCGGACTCCTCGATATCCTTGAGCTCGTCCTCGGCGTTGCCGACGATCACGCCCATGGTCTCGGGATCTGTGAGCATGTCGGCGTCGTTGCCCGAGTCTCCGCTGACGAGAACGTTCCCCGGCTCGATGTCCCAGCGCTTTCGGCAGTACTCCACCACATGCCTTTTTCCGGCACGAGCGGGGATGACATCGAAATGTTTTCCGGCTGAAAAAATCGTCTGGGCCCCGACCTTCGCCTCCTCGAGGGCGGAGGCGACGTCTTCCATTATCTTCGCGTCCGAGACGAAGTAGCTCATCTTGTACCCGCTTTGATATTCTTTTGGTTGAAGCTCTAAAACCTTCGCGAAGGCCGACAGGACCTCTTGCACCTTTTCTTTGTCCCACCCTCGACCGACATGCTCTTCGTAGTCGGGATCGGGGCGCTGCCAAGGCGCGAGCCAGAGCTCGGTCCCCACCAAGGCCGCGATCCCGTTGGGCATGGGCAGCACCTTGTCCTGCACGAGTCGCCACGTCGAAGAGAAGGTCCGCCCGGTCGCATAGACGAGCCCCACCCGCTCCCGATTGACGCGAAACAGCTTCCTGAGGGTGACCAATCCCATGGACGCGTCGCCGTCGTCGAGCAGAGTCCCGTCGATATCGGAAACAATCAGCTTGTCCATCAAATGTCCTTTCGCATCGCTCGCCCACAAGCCAGGCGGCCGAAAAAAACCTTAGCAAACTTCGCGCCATCACCAAATCGGTGTTCTGGTTTGAAATCACAGGAAAATTCCACCCAAAGATTTGTCAGCGCCGTGAGGGCCGCGTAAACTTCTCGTAAACAGTTTTGCTTCCTTTAAAGAATGTCATGAATAATGCACAACTGAGCCGCAGCAAGGGGACCGCCTTAACAGCGTTACTCCTGCTTGTTTTTTTCTCGTCGCCGGCTCAGGCGCTCGACCCGGACAAAAAGATCGGCCACTACCTCCACAGGAGCTGGCGCGTCGAGGACGGGCTGCCTCAAGGCTCGGCCTCCTCAGTCATTCAAGACAAAAAGGGTTACATTTGGTTCGGCACAAAGGAAGGGCTCGTGCGGTTCAACGGCGCCGAATTCGAGGTCTACTCCAGCCGCACTCACGAGGCGTTTGGAAACAACTGGATCTGGTCCGTGTTCGAAGACGACGCAGGGCGCATCTGGGCCGGAACCCACTCCACCGGGGTCGTTCGAATCGAAGGCACAAAGTTCGAGCGCCTCGACTCAGACTCCGGGCTCCCAAGCGACGACGTCCGCGCCATCAGCGCAGACAAAGGCGGCGACGTCTGGGTCGGGACCTTGGGCGGGGGGATCACGGTTTTTTCCGATCAGCCCCACACCTTCACGCAAAAGGACGGCCTGCCCAGCGATGACGTCACGGCGCTCGAGCCCGACGGTCAAGGGGGGATGTGGGTTGGCACCTTTGGAGCCGGGTTGGCCCATTTCGACAGTGGAAAATTCACCACCTACGGCCCGGCTGACGGGCTCGACGACACGAAGATCGTCGACATCCACCAAGGCCGCAACTCCATCTTGTGGATCGCGACCTCGGGAGGGCTCTACCGTTTCGCGCAAGGACAGTTCACGAAGTACGCAGCAAAGGACGGCCTGCCCGGCGAAATGATTCGCAGCGTCTACGAAGACCGGGACGGCAGCATATGGATAGGCACCACGGAAAATGGCCTGGCGCGGTTTCACAAGGGCCGCATCTCCACGTACCAGGGCGAAGGCGCCTTTGAAATACGAAGCATCGACAGCGTCTTCGAGGACCGTGAGGGGAACCTGTGGGTTGGCACCCGCGGCGCCGGACTTCACCTTTTTCGGGACGCGGCTGTCACCGTGTTTCGCGAGGAGGACGGCCTGTCCAATATGAGCATCCGCGCCCTCTTGGCCGACTCGGAGAACCGCCTCTGGGTGGGCACCCAAAAAGGGCTCAATCTTTTTTGGGACGAAGCGCTGATAGATTTCGAGCTCAAATCCGCCCTGGCCGAAGAGTCGATCCTTTCGCTGTTTCAAGACTGGTCGGGCAAATTGTGGATCGGAACTTTGGGCTCCGGGCTCTTGTTGGTCGAAGACGACGAGCTCCTACCCATCGAAGGGCTGCCCAACGAAAAGGACCTCGTCGTCTCTGCGATCTATGAGGATGTGGACGGTCGCATCTGGCTGGGAACCATGGATAGCGGGGTCATCGTCTTGCACCACGGCGCCGTCGCCTTCACCATCGACAAGACGAGCGGGCTCGAAAGCAACCGCGTCTGGCGCATCTGCGGCTACGAAGATTCCGTCTTTTTGGGCACGACCGAGGGGCTCTTTAGATACCGAGAGAAAAAAATAGCCAAGATCCCCTCCAAGCGGCGCGACGAGCCCATGGTGCACGCCATGGCCCCGAACATCGGGGACAGCCTCTGGCTCGGGACGAAGGGGCAGGGGCTCGCCCTGGTCCGAGCCAATGAGATCGTCTCCCTGGTCGGGCCCAAAGGCATCGACGAAACGGCCGTCTTCGAAATCCTCGACGACGGCCTGGGATGGTTCTGGTTCAGCGGAAATCGGGGCATTTTTCGAGCTCAGCGTAGCGACCTCGAAAATTTCGCGATCGGCCGACTGAAAAAGCTGCCTTACGAGCGCTTCGGCATCGATGACGGCCTGCTCACCGTGGAGGCGAGCGGTGGGGGTCAATACGCCGCTCAAAAAACGGAAGAGGGGCGCTTGTGGTTCGCCACGGCTCAGGGTCTGGCCATGATAGACCCCAAAAACATCCCGAAAAACAATATGCCTCCACCTGTCCACATCGAGCGCATCGTTGTGGATGGAGAACCGGTCCTCATGGACGAATCGGTCATCGAGCTGCCTGCCCGAAGCAAGCTGCTGGAGGTGCGCTACGCCGCGCTGAGCTTCTCGGCCCCGGACGAGGTTCGGCACCAATATCGCCTCACCGGCTTCGACAGAGACTGGATCGACGCCGGAGCCCGCCGCGCCGCTTACTACACAAACCTGCCCGCGGGAAAATACACCTTTGAGGTCCGGGGTTTCAACAAGGACGGCGTACAAAGCGAAGAGACAGCGCAGCTGCCGCTGGTCAAGCGGGCCGTCTTCTACGAGACCACGTGGTTTCGGTTGCTCGCCCCCCTGACGGCGGCAGCCGTGCTCATATTTTTGACGTTGGCCGTCTCTCGCTTCGTGCGAGGTCGACGAAAAAAACCATTGCGTCTCGAGGAAGGTCACACCCAGCAGATCCTCGCAGACCAAATCGACAGGCTCCGCGGGCTCGTCGTGCACGTGGCCGAGGTCTCATCCGAGCTCCGCGAGCTCCATGAGATGATGACGGCCTCCGGTAAAGAGCTGACCCACGCCGCCGGGGACGCGAGCGCA
>JAABTR010000201.1 GCA_011389755.1 Deltaproteobacteria bacterium
CGTCGAAGGTCGTCTTCATGCTCATCGTCTCGAACAACATCTCGACGGCCTGCTCCTCGGTCTCGGCGGTGGGGGGCACGGTCGATGGATCCGCCACCGGGCAGTTTTTCGCGCACCCGGCGAGCGCCACAAAAACGAGGACAAAATACAAGACTCTTTTTGTCATGACAGCTATCCCTTCCTCAGCTAACGACGTTATCATCCCTCCAAGCACGAACCGATGCGAGGTTTTCGCTAAATAAGCGCCCGCCGGTCAAATGTCCACCCATCTCTAGCGAGAGTCAGCTAGAATCACCGGCAGCCACGAAAAAAATGGACCGAACCCCGGCGAGGCGCCGAACCATGGTTACTAAAGATTGCATTCAGCCCATCGCTCAGGTGACTTCGGAGCGCGTGGAGGTAAGTGGATGGATAGAAGAACTTTTCTTGTCACTTCAGGTGCCGGGACCCTCGGACTCGCGGCAGGCCTTTCGGCTTGTGGCGCGTCCAGCCCCGCACCCAATGAGCCACCCCCAACACAAACAAGGAGACAAACAATGGCTTTTCAATTGCCGCCTCTGGCCTATGAGACGTCCGCCCTCGAACCGACCATCAGCAGGGAGAACATGGAGCTGCACTACGGCAAGCACCACAGCAGCTACGTGACCAAGCTCAACGGCTTCGTCGAAGAGGGCAAGGTCGACAAAAACAAATCCCTCGAGGCTATCATCATGGACTCCCCGCAAGGGCCGGTCTTCAACAACGCGGCCCAGGTCTGGAACCACACCTTCTACTGGGACAGCATGAAGCCGGCGGGCGGCGGCAAGCCCCAAGGTGAGCTGGCTCGAGCCATCGATCGCGACTTCGGCTCCTTCGACAACTTCAAAAAGGAGTTCACAAGCGCCGCGGTCTCCCAGTTCGGCTCAGGCTGGGCTTGGTTGGTGGTCAAGGACGGCAAACTGGCCGTGACCAGCACCTCGAACGCCGACCTGCCCATGAAACACGGGCAAAACGCGCTGCTCACCTGCGACGTCTGGGAACACGCCTACTACCCGACCCACAAGAACCTGCGGCCGAAATACGTCGAAGCCTTCCTCGAGAACCTGGCCAACTGGGACTTCGCTGCCAAGAACTTCTCCGAAGCGAGCTAAAGGCTCCCTCAAAAACACCGGCCGCGGGACTGATAGGTCTCGACGAACTTCGCGACAGAGCGGTCGAACGTCTTCTCGACATCATCGGGGAAGTAGCAGGCCGGCAGCTGCCCTTTGGCTCGGTGGTAGGCCATGCAGTCGCAGCACAGACCTTTGCGAGGACACGGGTCGTAGGTGCAGTTGCACATCTTTGTGTTTTTCTCGGTCGGACACGTTCTCATCGGTACACCTCTTTTCGCAATCACGATGTCGTATTATGGGACAGACCGCTCGATAATGTCGAGTGTGACTTCCCCCTGCGCGACCCGCCCCTCGAACTTAGGTTTGGGCGAACAAGGAAACAAACAAGGAGGAGCGAGATGGTCATCTCAAATCAATCGGAATCGGTCGACCCGCGCCCTCATGTTGTGATAGTGGGCGGCGGTTTTGCGGGCCTAAGCGCCGCCAAGGCGCTGCGCAAAGCTTCGGTTCGGATCACGTTGGTTGACAGGCGAAACCACCATCTATTTCAGCCTCTTTTGTACCAGGTGGCGACGGCCGCTTTAAGCGGGCAGGATATCGCGACGCCGATTCGCGAGGTCTTTCGGCGGCAAAAAAACACCACGGTACTCATGAGCGAGGCCCAGGGCATCAAGCCCGAAGAACAAAAGGTAATCTTGCCGCACCGGGATTTGACCTACGACTATCTCATCCTCGCGGCGGGCGCAGACAATTTCTATTACGGAAACGACGAGTGGGAGCGCCACGCCCCTGGACTGAAGACCCTCGGTGATGCGGTAGAGATTCGGCGGCGCATTTTGATGGCCTACGAGGCCGCCGAGGCCGAGCACGATCCGGAGCGACGAAAGGATTATCTCACCTTCGTGATCATCGGCGGCGGCCCCACCGGCGTAGAGATGGCCGGCGCCATGGCCGAGATCGCCCGCAAGACGCTCACGCGAGACTTTCGCACCTTCGATCCTTCGCAGTCGCGCATCATCTTGCTCGAAGGCGGTCCTCGGCTCTTGCCGACCTATCCCGAAGAGCTCTCCGAATCCGGTCGAAAGCAGCTCGAAACGATGGGGGTCGAGGTGCGCGTCGACGCCATGGTCTCGCAAATCGACGGCGACGGGGCGGTGGTTCGCGGCGAGCGCATCCCTTCGCGCACGGTGATCTGGGCCGCCGGGGTCACATCCTCGCCCTTGACCGAACAGCTCGGAACGAAGCTCGACAAGCAAGGGCGGGTGCACGTGACCTCCAAGCTGACCGTGCCCGAGCACGAGGACATCTTCGTGGTGGGTGATCTGGCTGTCATCGAGCACGGGGACGACCTCGTGCCCGCCTTGGCCCAGTCGGCCATGCAGGAGGGCAAGCACGCGGCTCTAAACGCCGCCCGCGCCGCTCGAGGACGCCCCCTCGAGGACTTTCATTACAAGGACAAGGGACAGATGGCGACCATCGGGCGATCCCGAGCCGTGGCGGTTATCGGCAAAAGCAGGCTCTCGGGCTTTGTGGCGTGGATACTCTGGAGTCTCGTCCACCTCTTCTACCTCGTCGGCTTTCGCAACCGAATCGCCGTGATGCTCGGCTGGATCTTCGCCTACGTGGCCTTTCGTCGAAACGCGCGGGTCCTTTTGGGCGACGGGGAACCCACGCCTCGGGCGGCGGTTTCGCCCGCGCTTCGCAGACGCACGCTCACCGGCCGAAGGTCGGGGCCGGGCGTGGGCAAAGACCGGGCTGCCGGGCAGTAAAAATCACGCCTTGGCGCGCAAGTTCTCGGTATAGGGCGGCCTGATGACGCCCCGATCGGTGATGAGCGCGGTCACGAGCTCGTTGGGGGTCACATCGAAGGCCGGGTTGCGGACCTTGACTCCTTCGGGGACGATGCGGGTCGCACCCACGTGGGTCACCTCCCGAGCGGGTCGCTCCTCGATGGGGATCTGCGCGCCGGTGGGGGTCTCGAGGTCGATGGTGGACCACGGCGCCGCCACGTAGAAAGGCACGCCCGCGGCCTTGGCCGCCAGGGCGACGCCGTAGGTGCCTATCTTGTTGGCCACGTCTCCGTTGGCCGCCACCCGGTCGGTCCCCACCACCACCAGGTCGATCTCTTTACGGGATAATAGATGCGCGGCCGCCGAATCGGGGATCACCGTCACATCGAACCCGTCCCGCTGCAGCTCCCAAGCCGTGAGCCTCGCTCCCTGCAAAAAAGGCCGGGTCTCGTCGGCCAGCACGCGGACCTTTTTACCGGCTTCGACCGCGCTGCGGATGACCCCCAGCGCCGTGCCCCACCCTGCCGTGGCCAGGGCGCCCGCGTTGCAGTGGGTCAATATGGTCGCGCCATCGGGCACGAGCTCGGCGCCGTGGCGCCCGATGCTCCGGCACAGCTCCAGATCCTCCGCGTGGATCCTCTCAGCCTCTTCGAGCAGGCGCCGCTTGATCTCGGCGACGTCGCCTCGTTGGGTCTGCGCGACCTTGCGCATCCGCTCGATGGCCCAAAACAGGTTCACCGCGGTCGGGCGCGTCCGGGACAGCCGGACCCCCGCCTCTTGGGCGGCGTCGAGGGTCTGCTGCGCGTCTCCCGTGGAGTTATGTGCGGCCAGCGCCACCCCGTAAGCCGCCGCCACTCCGATGGCGGGAGCGCCTCGGATCACCATCGACTCGATGGCCTCAGCCAGCCCCTCGACGTCCCGGTATTCGTTGTAGGTCTCCTCCCGCGGCAAAAAGCGCTGATCGATCATGACCACGGCGCCGTTTCGCCAAAATATCGTCCGAAACGATTTTTTCTCTTCAATCATGAAAACGGTATCCCCTTTTCACCTGGGCCGACCGGCCTATTACATTCGGCGTGTTTCGGCCGGATTGTCTCACGACATCACCCTTGAAGAAAGCCCCAACGAAGCATCGCGGTTTTAAAGCGGGGCGCGCCCTGGACGCGAATATCCCTTGAGGTTGATGTTTGTGTGTAATAGGTTCTTGGCTGTGGAATCTACGCCGGACAAAACGCGGCTCGCAGCGATGTGCGACGATTATCCCGAAGCGCGTGCTGACGGCTCGGCCGCATTAGAGCGCGGGCTCGAGCACCTGTGGGAGCACCTTGGCATCGCGGTCGCCGTATTCGACGCCCAAAGGGCCTGCACCTATTGTTCGGATATCCTGTGCCGGTTCTGCGGCCACCCCGAGACCCTCGACGCTTTTCTGGCTCATATCGGCTTCGTGGATGACCGCAACAGCGCGCCTGTGCGCTCCATCTGTTCCAACAAGCGCCACCTCCGCGTCGAGCTCGGCCCGGGCACTCCCGGGGTCCGTCCGGCGCTCCTCGAGGTGCTGCGCCACGGTCCGAACCGCGGCGAGCTGACCTTGCTCTTCGACCTGGCGGGACGCGCGGGTGACTCCCCAGACGACCACGTCTCGAAGACCGGCACGGAGCAGATGTCTCGACTCGCCTCCCTGGGCCAAATAGCCGCGGGCGTCGCTCACGAGTTCAACAACATCATGACCTCGGTCATCGGCTGGACACAGATCGCCCGGCAATCGACCCACAACAAGGTTTCCCTCGTCACGGCCCTGGAGATCATCGAGGGTAACGTCAAGCGGGCCAAGGAGCTCTCCACACGGCTTCTGGACAACTCGCGGGGCGCCGCGACCACCACCCGGAGCCTCGTCGCCTTGCGCGACCAGCTCGAAGACGTCCTCCAGCTTTTGTCTTGGGAGATGGACAAGGCCCAGATCCGGGTCGTGCGACGTTTCGACGATGTCCCTTCCGTTGAGGCAGACGCGGGGGAGCTCGGGCAGGTCTTCATCAATCTCTTGCGCAACGCCATGGACGCCATGCCCGGCGGCGGCACCTTGCACATCGAGCTCGCCCAGAGGGGTGACCAAAACATCGTGACCTTTACCGACACGGGTCAAGGGATGCCGCCCGAGGTGCTCGAGAAGATCTTCGAGCCGTTCTACACCACCAAAACGAGCGACGGCGAAAAACGCGGCGGCACCGGGCTTGGGCTCGCGACCTCCAGCGACATCGTCCGCTCCCACGGCGGTCACTTGGGCGTGGAGAGCGCTCCCGAACGCGGAACGCGCTTCGTGCTGCGTCTCCCCGTGGCAAAAAAGCCAGCCCCCGGCGCAGAACCGGTGGGAGCATCCTCGCTGCAGCCCGGAACCGACAAAAAGCGCCCCACCATCCCCCAGGGGATCAAGGTGCTCGTGGTCGACGATGAGCCCGACATCGGCGAGATGGTCATGACGGCCCTGTCCATCAAGGGCGCCGACGTGGTCTGCGCCGAGAGTGGAGAGGAGGCGCTCCATCGCTGCCGCGGTCAACTGTTCCACGCCGCCTTCATCGACTACACCATGCCCGGTCTGTCCGGGAGCCATCTGGCTCGCGAGATATTGTCGGTGCAGCCGGATCTGAAGCTCATCGTGATGAGCGGACACGTCCTCGACCTCGGAAAAATCGCCCCCGTGGCCGATTTCCTCAAAAAACCTTTTGATCTCGACGACATCCAAACCAAGCTGCGCGAGGCGCTCTGCGCGCCGAACGACTAACCTCTCGGCGCGCCAAGGCGTGCGCCCCCCATTGACCCGACCCGTGCGGTGAATACGTTCCACGAGGAACGCTAGAAAAGAGGAACGATCATGGGACTTTTCGGACTTTACATCGACCCGACGTATCTCATCGTCATGATACCCGGCTTCTTGCTGGCCGCGTGGGCCACGTTTCGCGTCAAGGCCACCTTTGCCAAGTACTCGCGGGTGCGGTCTTCTTCAGGCCTGACCGGCGCCCAGGTCGCAAGAGAGATACTGCGACGCAACGGGCTGAGCGATGTGCAAGTCAAAGAAGTCGCCGGCAGGCTCTCCGACCACTACGACCCACGAACCAAGATCGTGCGGCTCTCACCCGACGTCTACCACGAGCCGTCGGTCGCCGCCGTCGCCGTTGCCGCCCATGAGACCGGGCACGCCATCCAACACGCCCGCAACTACGCGCCGCTGTCCCTGCGCTCGGCGTCGGTCCCACTGGCGCAGATCGGCTCCTATGCGCCATGGATCATCATGGTGGGCGGCTTCATGCTCCAGATGACCGCGCTGGTCTACGTGGGGGTCATCCTCTTCGCGGGAGTGGTCGTGTTCCAGCTGGTCACCTTGCCGGTGGAGTTCAACGCCTCGAGCCGAGCCAAGGAGCAGCTGCGCTCCATGGGGCTCGTGAGCGGCCCCGACGCCCGCGGGGTCAGCAAGGTCCTCTCCGCCGCGGCGATGACCTATGTGGCGGGCGCCATCACGGCCCTGTTGCAGCTGTTTTACTTCTTGAGCCTGCTCTCCCGCAGAGACTAATGAGCCCGTGGAGGCTTTACCTTTTGGCGCCTTTTTGCCACACCGAGCTGTCATGAATGAAACACCCCCCAAGTGGCGCGAGCAGGCCCGGATGCTCGCGCGCCGCATCGAAAAGAACGCCAAGCGCCTTTCCTCATGGCGCCGCCAGGAGAACGTGACCTGCTACCGCCTCTACGATAGAGACATCCCCGAGATCCCGCTGGCCGTCGACTGGTACCAAGGGCGCCTACACGTGTCGGTATACGAAAGAAAAGAACGCGCCTTGGACCACGAAAAGCTTCGAGCCTGGCTCGACCCGGCGGCTCGGGAGCTCGGCGTCGATGACGACCGGATCTTCATCAAGTGGAGGCGCCGCCAGGAAAAGGGGAGCCAGTACGAAAAGATCGGCAGCCGCAAGCAGTCGTTCCAGGTCCGCGAAGGCGACGCACTGTTTTGGGTCAACCTCTCCGATTACCTCGACACGGGCCTGTTTCTCGACCACCGGCGCACGCGAACTCTCGTCGGAAAAGAAGCCAAGGGCACGCATTTCCTCAACCTTTTTTGCTACACCGGCTCGTTCACCGTGTACGCCGCCAGGGCCGGGGCTGCCTCGACGACCTCGGTGGACCTTTCAAACACGTACCTCAGCTGGGCCCAGGAGAACTTGCGCCTCAACGGCTTCGAAGACGAAGAGCGTCACCGGCTCGTCCGAGACGACGCCTTCGGCTTCCTCGCGCACCACACCCCACCTCGTGGCGGCTACGACCTGGTCGTAATCGACCCGCCCACGGTCTCGCGCAGCAAGAAGATGACCCGCAAGCTCGATATTCAAAGAGACCACGTGGAGCTCATACAAGAAACCGCCCGCCACTGCCGCCGGGGCGCCGTCATCTATTTTTCGACGAACTACCGCAAGTTCGAGCTGGCCGAGCCGTCACTGTCAAACCTCGACATCCTCGACATCACCGCCGAGACGACGCCCTTCGACTTTAGAGACGACAAGATCCACCGCTGTTTCCGCATGATGAAACGGTAGCCGACTTTTTTTGTTCTTTTTTGCCCCCCGACGAAGCCGCGCGGCAGCTTGGAGGTTTGACGAAAAGCCGCCTCGATAGTACACATCCAGGCTGAACGGCTCTTGTTTGTCGATAATCGAAGGAGTGATTTCGATGCTCATGGATATCAGCGATCTTCGCAAAGGCACCAAAATCGTCATCGACGGGGACCCGTGGTTGGTCTCCGAGTACAACTTCGTCAAGCCCGGCAAGGGCCAGGCGCTGTACAAGTGCAAAATCAAGAACATGCTCACCGGCTCTAGCGTGGACAAGACCTGGCGCTCGGGTGAAAAGTTCGAAAAAGCCGACCTCGAAGAAAACAAGATGCAGTACTTGTACTCGGACGGCGAACAGTACCACTTCATGAACACCGACACTTATGAACAGGTGGCCCTGAGCGAAGAATCCGTGGGCGACGCTGTGAACTTCCTCTACGAGAACCTCGAGGTCGAAATGCTGTTCTTCAACGGCCGCCCCATCGGGCTGACCCTGCCGAACTTCGTGGTCCTCGAGATCATCGAGTCAGAGCCAGGCGTCAAGGGCGACACCGCCTCGAACACCAACAAGCCGGCCAAGCTCAGCACCGGCTACGAGGTCGGGGTGCCTTTGTTCGTCGAGCAAGGCGAGTGGATCAAGGTGGACACGCGCACAGGCGACTACGTCGAGCGCGTCAAGAAGTGAGCCCGGCTCCTGAGGATCTGCCCCGGCACGTCATCGCGTTCCTCGAAAACCCAACCGAAGACGATATCACGGACGTTCAGGCTCTGTATCGCGAGGCTAGGTGGTGGGGCGACGAACCCGACGATCCGGAGCACATCAGAGCCATCATCCGCGGCAGCGACTGCTTTGTGACCGCTCGCGCCCAAAAAAGAATCGTCGGCATGGGCCGTGTGATATCAGACGGCGTGAGCGACGCCTACATCCAAGACGTGACCGTCAGCCCGAGCTGGCGGCGCCGCGGCGCCGCCAGCGCCATGATGGAGGCCCTCCTCGCCCGGATGAGGAAGCGGGGACTGTCGTGGCTGGGGCTCATCGCCCAAAAAGGTTCTTATGATCTGTACGAACGCGTCGGCTTTCGCGTCATGGAAGGTGCGCGCCCCTATGTCTTGTACCCGCTTCGAAAAAACTGAATTCGAGCTGCTGGAGCCGAAGCACTACCCGGTTCTCGAGCCTTTTTTCAAAGACCAGCCGTTTTCACTGAGCACATTTTGTCTGTCTTCGGTTTTCGCCTGGCGGGACGAAGATGATTTCAGCACCTACTTTGCGATCCGTGATGATGTGCTCTGGCTCATGGCCCAAAAGCCCGAAAAGCCCGAGGAGCGCTACATGGCCCTGCCGCTCCCGGCGTTTGTTTTTGGCCCCGGGCAGCTCGCTTCGTTGATGAAAGTTTTGGGCTTCGACCACCTGGACTTCGTCCCCCAAAAGTACCTTCAGCACTTCGGACACAACGACGTGACCGCTCACTTCACCGTCGTCGAGCAACCAATATTCAAAGACTACATCTACCGCACCGAGGACCTGGCGCGCCTCGAAGGTCGCAAGTACGCGAAGAAGCGCAACCTCTTAAAGCAATTCGAACGCGAATACGTCGAGACGAACCGCTGCGCCGCGGAGGTCATCGGCGCGGCGACCAGCGAGCACGTCGCGTTCATCGAAAAGTGGTGCGAGCAAAACGGCTGTGAAGAGACCGACTCCCTCCTCGCGTGCGACAGACGCTCCGCCATCGATCAGCTCCAGAACT
Organism: Deltaproteobacteria bacterium; assembly: GCA_011389755.1. Taxonomy (GTDB): domain Bacteria; phylum Myxococcota_A; class Polyangia; order JAAYKL01; family JAAYKL01; genus JAABTR01. The sequence continues at coordinate 9,219 of JAABTR010000201.1, forward strand.
TCGACACCTACGACCTCAGCGGCTTGACGCTGCGCATCGACGGCCACATCGCGGGTCTCGCCATCGCCTCGCGGCTGACAGGCGAGATGGGCGTGTTGACCGTGGAGAAGGCGCTGTCCGAGCACAAGGGCCTATACCAATACCTCGATCGGGAAGCGGCGCGAGAGCTCTTTTTGGGAACGTACGCCTATATCAACAAGGAGAGCGACATGGGCGTGCCCGGGCTCGCCCAATCCAAGCGCAGCTACTATCCGGTCCGGCGCGAAGCCTGCTTCAAGTTGACCGTTCGCGGATAACGCATTTTCTAAAAAAAAGCCCTGCGCGCCTTGACACGCGGGCCAAATTATTGTTTAGTTATCTCTGACGGCGGACTCGCCCCAGATGCCCCCCCACATCCACCGAGTTCGCCGTTATTTTTTTGCCTAAAAACTTTACTCTTTTTTCCATGGCAGCATCTTACGATGACGGCACAAAACCGCTGCGATGAGCGTTTCCCCGCCCGGTGGGCCAGAGCAGACAGCCGGTCGACGATGAAGAGACCGTGTAGACGAGCACCTGGCGGGATTTGTCCTCGCCGTCCTTCAAGCTGATGATGATCTCCAAGGTCCCGTCGCCGTCCACGTCCGCGAGCGTCGGCACCGGCATGGCCCCTCTTTTGGGCAACGGGACCTTGTGAAGCTCACGACCGGAGGCGTCCCAGATAAAAAGGAAGGACTTGCCTTCGTCTGGTGAGTAGGTCGTAAAAACCAACTCCGGGCGGCCGTCCCGCGAAAGATCGGCGATGGCGACGCCGGCGGTCAGCACGCGGGGGTCGTCCGTGTAAGGCACGCTCCACACCCTCTTTGCGCCGGCGTCCACGCAGTGGATCCTCCCATCGAAGCCCGCAAAGACCATCTCGAGCCCGAGGTGGTCTGGATACAGATCGGCCACCGACACCCCGTTGGTGGCGGCCACCACGTTGGTTCCGTCGAAATCCCAGAGCCCGGATAGGTAGTCCGGCGCATGGTAGGGGGTCATCCAGCCCGGCAATCTGGTGCCGTCCGGGTGAAAGACCCACAGGCCGACCCCTTTTTTTCGGTCGGTCTGAGCCGCGTTTTGCACCGAGCCCAAGACGACGAGCTCAAAGATGCCGTCGCCGTCGATGTCGGCGATTGCGGGCGCCGAGTTGGTAAAGTGGGCTTGCAAGGCGCTTCGCTCGTCATCGGCCCACCCCTGCCGGGCCTGTTCGAAGTCATGGAGAAAGCGCACGCCCTGGATCTTCGAGCAGCTCTCGAAGACGTCAGCCGCGTCGAAGGCGGTGCCGTCACCGCGGTGAACGCTCACGTAGGCGTTGTCCTGGGTGGCCAGGATATCATCGGCGCCGTCCCCGTCGAGATCGCCCAGGGCGATATTCTGGTCGTAACCTCCGGTGACATAGCAGCGATCGTCACACCCCGACGTCCCCGAGGTGTTGGGGGGATACCCGGCGACACGGGATCCGTCAGCCTCAAACGCCATGACGATGTCCCTTTGCCCGCCAGACTCGAGGCGCCCCGTCGAGACCGCGACGAGCTCCAGCTCGCCGTCGCCGTCCACATCTCCCGCGGCGAGAGATCTCATCTCGTCTTGCCACTGCGCTGGAAAACCATCGAGGAGCCTCCCGCCGGAATCCCAAGCGTAGACCTTGTCGCGGGAGGCCACCGCGATCTCCAGTCCATCCCTTTTTGAAGACAGGTCCGCCACCACAGGCGAGGCCCAGATCCGCCCGTCCGGGACCTCCAGCCGGTGCACGAGCTGCCCGTCCAGGTGCCACACGAGGACCAGGTTGTGACGAGGGACCACGATCTCGGTCACGCCGTCTCCATCCAGGTCTGCCGCTGCGGGGCTTGCAAGCCACGCCTCGTGCCAGCGATCATGGAGCGTCGCGAGCAAGAGGGGGGCGTCGACGGCGCTGCCGCCACCTTCGAATTGACAAGAGGGCGACGGCTGTTTGCCCGGTCCGGTCTCGCCGTCGCCGATGCCAGCATCAGCCTCAAAGCCCCCGCTTTTGCCTCCGCAGCCACAAACACAGCACGCGACCGCGGCCGCCACTATCGACGCCTTTTTCATGGTCATCCCCTTAGGCCTCGCCCAAAGGCGAAGGCGGATCTGCTATGCGTCTTCCCCGACCTCGGATTCGAGGTTCTCGCTGATGTATTCTTTGAGGACGTTGGTGTCGATGGGCTTGTGAAGAATCGCGGTGGCACCCTGCTCGATGAGCTGTTTGATGGCGGTGGCGCCCAGGTAGGCCGATTGAATGATCACCGGCAAGTGCTTCATCTTCGAGTTCGCGCGGATCTGACCGAGGAGCGTCTGGCCGTCCAGCTCCGGCATCATGACATCGGTGATGACAATCGACGTCACCTCGTAGTTGTCCTCGAGGATCTCATAGGCGAGACGCCCGTTGCGACAGACCACCGCGATATGACCGAGCTGCTCGATGACAGTCCGAAGGAGCCTTTGGGAGATCGGATCGTCTTCGACGATGAGAATAAGCGCCATGGGAGCCTTCCTCTTACATGAAACCGGCGCGCCTTTGTCGGGCGATCCGTGGTCAAACCGAACGGGCAGCTACAAGGCTTTGCCTTTACAAACGGGCCTTCCCAATGAATCTAGGACGATTTGCGCCCCTCCGCAAATCTCTGGGGTGTCTTTACCGCTCAGCGGTTGACGGCGTTTCTGAGAATCTGGCTCGGCTTGAACGTGATGACCCGTCGACCTGTGATCACGAGGGGCTCTCCGGTCTGAGGGTTGCGCCCGATCCGCGATTTTTTTTGCCGCACGGTGAATTTGCCGAACCCCGACAGCTTCACCTCTCGTCCGGCAGTCAGCGCGTTCTTCATGAGAGTAAACACCACATCGACCATTTCAGCCGACTGCCGCTTGGTGAAGCCACCGATCTGGCCGTAAACGTTCTCGGCGATGTCCGCCTTCGTCATATCCTTCGTCCTTTCCAGCAACCTGCTCCCGCGCACCGTATCGGATCGCTTTGCCGTTCGCTCGCCGAACCCCCAAAAAAAAGGCGCTCCCGAAAACACGCGAGGGAAATGACGACTAGCAATAAAATCAACTTATGACAACCGACAAATCGGTCGCAGCCTCGCGCGCGAGGCAAAACACGTCGCAGGCCTACGAGGTCATCGGCGCATCCCTCGTCACTTCGCACCAAATCGCGGATGAGGCATGATGCGAATATCCGTGATGCGCCACGCCGAATTCCAAACCGTCACAAACAGCACCGGCTCATCGCTTTGGACGGTCGCCACGCTCGCCGCGTACACCATGGCCCCGTCGCGTTCAAAGACTTGCTGCTCGATCACATGGGCCAACGCGCCATAGGTCTGCGCGATATGCCGGTGAAACTCCGCCAGCGCCTCGGGGTCCATATCCTCGGCGAGCTCCTCACCGAGCATACCGCCCAGCTCCTCGAGCTGGCCTGCGAAAAAAGCGTTCACGGCCCTGCGCCCGAGCGCTCGCGTCTGGGCCTCTCGAGCGACGGCCCCGTCGGAGGGCCCAGGCGCGCCTTGGGCCGTGGCGGCCTCCGACATCCGGCCGTGCCCGCAAGCGAAACTCAAGCTCGCCGCTAAAAGCAGCTGCGCCCATCGAACGCGCCCAAAGCCAAACATCGCGCATGAACACCCCATCTGTCAGAACCTTCCAAAGGCTCCGAGACCCAGCCCGGGTCCTGGACACAGTCCTATCGCCTCATTCTTTTTTTTGTGGCCAACCAGGTCGATGACCGCGAGGGTCGCCGAGGTCAAGGCCAGCGCGCCGGTCACCCCGAAGAAGACATTCGTCAAGATCTGCAGCCGGCGGCCCTTTTGGGACAATTCGTCGAGCACGTCGAAATTTTGCGCGGCCTGGGCCTGATTGAAGTCGCTCTTCACGTCGATGAGCCGGATTCCGACCGCGGCGGCCGCACCGCCCGCAGCCACGGTGGCTCCGGCCGCGATCCAAAAAGGCACCCCCAGCGGCGTCCGGTCTTCTTCCTCAAAACCTGCGACATCCGCTCGCAAGGGATCGCCGCGCTCGCTTTTTTCATCTGCGAGGCGGCCTTCAAGGGCAGATCCTGCATCAGGAGCCGAGTGGGGCGCAGAGGCGTCGTCACGGGGCGCCCGCAGCTCGACCGCGGTCACACTGTTCGATCGCACCGAGCACTCCCTCACGACCTCGACGCGCCCCCGGATGAGCGCCTCGACCTTGTGGGTACCGGTTTTGAGGAGGAGCTGCAGAGGTGCGTCTCCCCGCGCAATGCCGTCGACGCGAATCTGGCAGTTCTCGAGCTCGCACGAAATGGCCAGCTCCCCCACCTTGGGCTCGAGCTTGGCGAGCTTCTCTTTGACGTCTCGCACCTTGATGCCCTCGAAGTCGTGGGTCTCCAGCAGAAACCGGCGGTAGGCGGCCACCGCGTCTCCGATGCGGCCGGCCTTCTCGTAGCACCGCGCCAGATTCACGAGCGCCGCGGGGTGCGGGAGGGTATCGTAGGCCAATTGAAAGGCCTCCGCCGCCTTGGCGTACTCTTTGTTCTCGAAGAGCATCTCGCCTTTTGAAAAATACGCGCTAGCCCTGTCTTTGACCTCTTTGCTAACCCGCGTCTTTCCCCTATCGGCAAAGGTGTCCACCGAAGCAGATGTCGCGATCACAATGGCGGCGAACGCAGTCACAATGGTTTGACAGCCGAGTTTCATTGGTACGGATTCCCAAGCAAGTTGTTGCGTTTCTCTCTAAGCGGCTCTTCGAGGCTTTTTTTTTTATTGAGCCTTCGTGCGCTCGCCCCTTGTGTCTCAGGCAGCAGTTCGATTTCGATGAGGGTCTTCGAGTCGAGACGAAAGCGACGCCGCGCTTCTCGATAGCCCGGAGCCGAAACAACCAACAGGTGCTCTCGCTCATCTGCGGGCAGCACGATCTTCTCGCTGGTGTCGATGGAGGCGCCGTCGAGGAGCACCTGGGCGTGCCGAGGCTCGAGCGTTAGCAAAAGCTCTGCCTCGCCCGCGTTGTTTGCAGGCGTTTTTTTTTCATCGTCCTCGAGGCCCAGTCGCATTTGCCCGCTTTTCACCCTCGTTGCCGGCGCAATTTTCTTCGCCTCGGTCTCGTGCGCCCTCGCCAACGGCTCGGCGGCCTCTTGAGCCGCTTGCTCATATTTCATGACAAACACCACCCCGGCGCACAAAAGCGCCAAAGCGAGCGCGACGCCGAGCAGCCCGTTTCGACCCAGGCGCGACTCCCTCCAAATACTCTTCGAAGGGCTCGACATATCGGTCTCGTCGTTTGGGCCGAGGCCTTGCAAGGGGATCTGGACGCCGGCCCCTTGTCGATCCTTGTGAAAAGCGCGCAGATGCTCTTCGTGCTCTCTTCGCTGCGTGGCGAAAAGCTCGGTCATGAGCTGCTCGAGCCGCCGACTGAGGCCCGTGGCTCTCGCGGCGCGGCACGCCTCGTCGAGACAGTCGGCCATCGTCGCGGCGTCCGCATGCCGCCCAGCGGGCTCTTTTGACAGCGCTTTTTCGACGACGCGAGCCAGCTCGAAATCCACCTGCGGCGCAGCGTCGCGAACCGGCTCAAAAGGCGCCGAGACGATCTTGCGCATCTGCTCGGAGTCGGTCTCGGCGGGGAAGGGGTGCGCCCCCGTGAGGAGCTGATAGAGCACCACCGCGGCCGAAAAAACATCGGTGCGCCGGTCTAGAGGTGCTCCTCGGATCTGCTCGGGGGCCATGAAGGCGACCTTTCCCTTCACCGTGCCGGCTTGGGTCTTGGAGATGCGCTTGTTCGCCCACGCCACTCCGAAGTCGATCAGTTTTACCTGGCCGTCGTAAGAAATCAGGATATTGCTCAGCGACACGTCC
>JAABTR010000202.1 GCA_011389755.1 Deltaproteobacteria bacterium
CGAACCGGCGGTATCCCTCCCTCATACAGATCACCTGCGGCTTCGAGTCAAGCCCCGGTGAAAACAAATCGATTTTAAATAACAAGCCCCCTCAAAAAGAGACCGCCAAGCAATGCCGAACCGTGACACGAAAGCCACGAGGAGGGAGGGCGGCGGCGATGAAACTCGTGTCAGTCAAGATTTGCCGGCATTTTGGTAAAATCGATGGTGTCCAGCTCTCCGACCACGTCGCCTTTGACGACCACGTCCCAGCTCGAATTGACCTGAAAGGCCGTAACCACGGGCATCGAGCGCTGGTAACGCATCAGGTTCACGCAGTTGAGGACTTCGATGTCGAAATGGTTCAAAAGCAGCCTCAAGGCGTCCTTGGGGCGGTAGTCTTTGCAGGAAAACGCGTCGAAAGAGAAATAGTTATCCTCGTCCCACGTGTGTATCGCCGCATGGGATTCGGCCCAAATGCTTATGCCGGTCACGCCGCTGTCCTCGACCTGACGACGACGCAAAAACTCACGCATGATACGGATGGGTGACAAGCTCAGATCGATATGCCCGCCCAATTTCTCTGCGTGTTCGGTCTCGAGCTTTTTAACTTTATCCTCGAGTTCCATCTCCACATCGTCGCAAAAACTTTCAATCTCGCTGTTTGCGAACGGATAACGACAGACGATGGGCGGGATAAGCAAGGTCATATCCAGATTTCGAGCTAGCGCCTCGAAGAGGGAAAAAATAGTGTCCGTCGAAGTCAAGTTGCGGCGATTGTAGGTAGAAGCGTCGACAATCAGGTGCCGCCCTACGAGATCATTGCGATGGGGTTCCTTCATTTATCTGTCCCTTTGCCTAACGTGTGCGTAAAAAAAACCATTCGATAATCGAGGAGACAATACCACGTTTCGCAAAACGTCACGCAACGATCCCTTTCATGGGTTGTTTAAACGGCAGCAATACCCCATACTGAACGGATGTATACTCATAAACCAGTATATTGTTTCACATGAAACACTTCACAAAAACATCGCCCGATACAACATTTGCAGCTTTATGCACCAATCTGCAAACACGCGGGCACTCCCTCGCCTGAACGGAGTTTCAGCTCAAGCCTGGCAAAAGGAGTTGAGCCCCGAGACGAGCTCTTCTTCGCCCGCGGTGGCATCGTCGATCTTCTGCTCGGTTTGTCGCATCTTCTTTTCGAGCTGGGCCGTGTGTTTGACGAGCTCCAGGAGTCGCTCCTGCGCAGCGACGATATCGCCGACCGCAGCTTTGATGCCAGCGTTCTCTATCTCAATCGCCTTGAGCTCGCCGACGACTCTCTTTTGCTCTTCCATCTGTGCGACCGGATCATCGGGCATCTCGTCCATCTTCTGCGCCACGGTCTTGCACGCCGAAGCGTCCTCGGCTTCGTTGCAGGCTTTCTCGAATTTTCCCGCGGCTTCTTGCAGGCTTTTTTGCACCTTTTGGATCTCGGGTTCGAGCTTTTTTTGGGCCTCGAGATGCCCCATCATCTCCCCCGCGGCCACAGCGACTTCGGCGCACATGGTCTGGTACTCATCAGCGTATGACCTGAGTTTTTCGGTGTCGATCTCGAGAGCCTTGAGCTCGTTTTCGCACTGCTCGGACAAGGAGACCATCTTGCTCAGCCCTGCTTTGGCCTGATCGACGTTTTGCGGGTTGAGGTGTGCAAATTCGTCGAACTGAGTCACGATCGGTTGTATCACGCCGATCAATCGGTCGCACTCTTTGGGTTTGCTCTGACAGCCCCACACAAACACAGCCGCGAGAATCAACACCGTGTACTTTTTCATTATGGCTTCCTCCTGTGCGCGTCACGGGCGCATCTTCCCTTCCTACCTCCAGGCACATACGTTTGCCATAGTGTGAAGCCGCCCAAGACAAAAGCAACCTTCCGCCCCTTCGGGCTCACCGCGAAACCGATATATCTTGACGCCCCCGCGTCCCCGGCCGATGTTTGGGATAAACGTTTACCGCGATTCCAACGAGAAGGAGGAGACTTCATGAGCGCTCGCATAACCTGGCTCAGCCACGCCTGCCTGGAAATAAGAACCGGTGAGACCACGATACTGATAGACCCCTATCTCAGCGGCAACCCCCTCGCCGCCGCGAGCCCCGAAGAGGTCAGCCCCGACTACATCCTGGTCTCTCACGGGCACGGCGATCATTTAGGAGATACGATTGACATCGCGAAGCGCACCGGGGCCACGGTGGTCGCCAACCACGAGATCGCGACCTGGCTGAGAGGACAAGGCCTGGAGAAGGTGCACAGCATGCACATCGGCGGCGGGCACAGCTTTGCGTTCGGGAGGGTCGAGCTCACCATCGCCCACCACGGCTCGAGCCTGCCCGACGGAAGCTACGGCGGCGCGCCGTGCGGCTTTTTGCTCACCCTCGAGGGCAAAAAGCTCTACCACGCCTGCGACACGGGGCTGTTCTACGACATGAAGCTCATCGGCGAAAAAGGCGTCGACCTTGCCTTCTTGCCCATCGGCGACAACTTCACCATGGGCCCTGACGACGCCCTGCGGGCCGTCAAGCTCATCGAGCCCAAGCGGGCCGTCCCCATCCACTACGACACCTTCGACCTCGTGGCTCAGGATCCCAAGGCGTGGAAAGCCCTCGTGGAAGCGCAGACCGGCACCGAGGTCATCGTGCTGGAGCCCGGCGGCGCCGTGGAGATGTGACCCTGCTTTTCTAACTTGGCTCTAGGCCGCGGATTCGGAGCCCGCGGCC
>JAABTR010000203.1 GCA_011389755.1 Deltaproteobacteria bacterium
AGACTCGTCACAGCCATCGCATCTGCGTCTGCATCGAGAACGACGACGCCGGCCCGGGCGCCCACGCGCTTGGACAAGATGCCCGAGCTCAGGGCCCGGGCGGCCGCGCTCAAACCGAAGACCAGGCCGGCGCCCCCCCCATAGCCGCCGATGTCGTCGAGGCTCCGGATTGGAACCAGGAGGCCGGCGAACGCTTTTTTGACGGCGTCCAAGAAGTCTTTGTCGTCGCGGCTGCTGCGCGTTCCGCTCACGAACAGGATGTCGGGCACCGCCGCCTGCTCCTTAGAAACCAAGGTGGCGAGGGCAGCCTCCCGGCCCCCGCTCGACCAAGAGCCTATCTCGATGCCACCTACCTGGACGGAGCCCGGCTCGGCCTCCCCTGGCTCGAGCACCAAGAAGCCGCAGCCGTCGGCCGGCGCCAGGCCTTCGTGACCATGCACGAAGGACATCGCCCGGGCCGGCGTCGCCGCGAGGCTGCTGCTGCTGCGCAGTCGACCGACGCTCTGGGGGACAACGCCGCGGTGTGAAACCCCGAGCAGGGCCCTCTGGGCGCGGCCGCTCCCCAGATCGCCCATGGCGCGTCGCAGCAGCCGCCCCACCTGGGAGACGTCGCTGCTCTCGCCGCGCCGCACCCCCGCGAGCGCAGCGCGCTTCGATACGAGCTGGGCCACCACATCGACGAAGGCCTCGTCGCCGCTGTCTTGCAAAGCGACGTACAGCGTCATCGGCAGGCTGCTGCCCTGCTTCGAAGCCTCTTCCGTCAGCGCCTCTCGTGCGGCCGCCATCACCATCTGCTGGGCCGGACCGAGCGGCGCTCCGTCTGCGAGCTCCCGGGACAAAGGCGCCAGGGCCGGGGCCGCCGCGAAAGGCATGGCAAAAGCGCCCGGCTCCCCGGGGAACCGGTGCATGGTCACGGCGCTGCGCCCCGACTCCAGAGCCCGCAGCCACGCCTGTGCGTTCCCGTGGGCGCCCCAGAGCCCAAACCCGGCGATGCCGATGTGCGCAGATCGATCTTCCACGAACGCGCCTTTAGGGATTGAAGCGAAACAGGCCGTCCAAGAGCCCGCCGACGATGACGCCGCGGTGATCGTCCGGATCCGAGATGCCCCACATGGGCGTCACGTAAGGGGAAAAGCCCAGCTCGAAGTTGAAGGTCTCGCCCGGCCTCACGAAGTCGAGACCGAAGTAGCCTCCCACGATCGGCCCCACCGCAAAGAAGGACGGCCCGCGGCCCGGGTCTTCGCTGGCGGACTCGTAGTCTGGGCCGTAGTGCAGCGACACCCCGAGCGTGGGCCCTGCCACGAACGCCACATCGTCTCCTTGCGCCGGGCGGAACTTGAGGGTCACCGTCGGCTCGAACTGCAGCATGTCGAAGGCCGCTGCGAACATGATGGGGCGAAAGACCGGCAGATCCACATGAAGCGAGGCATCGTCTCCGACCGAGAACTCGCCGAACACGGAGACGTCGGCCGCGACCCCCCCGCGGGTGCCGGGATCGGACGCCACGCACATGCGGACGTTGTCGTACCGTCCCCCGAGCCGCACCTTCACACCAAAGATGAACTCATCTGTTGCTGCCTGGGCATGAGCCCCGGCCGCGGTGGCCAACGTAAGCAAAAAGACAACACCGACACCGATAATTTTGGGATACGTCATGGCGACAATTTCGTGCCGGTGGTCCCGGCTGTCAATAGCAAAGTGCGAAAGCGGAAGACCTCTGTCGCGGCGACGCCCTACCCCAGCCGTTCGATGAGGCGCCTGCGCTCCCCGCGAAGTTCCCGCGCGCTTCGGTGAAGGCTCCACTGCCCCCGGGCCCGCCACCAATTGTGATCGGCCGCGCTCGAAAACCGCCGCCTATCCCAGCGGAAGTAGGACTCATTTAAAGTATCGGCTGCAAAACGGGCCACAAGCTCCAGGCTGATCCACTCCACACCGTATATCAAGGCTTCCCGCTCCTGGGCGGTCCATCCGAGTGGCCCCTCGCCCGCGTAACCCTCCAGGGAGGCGGCAAAGACGTCGATGTCGAACTCCGCCTCCACGACATCCTCGCCGGACCGGTTGCACCAAGAGCGCCACGCGTCCCCCAGCTCGAAGTGCAGGGGCATGGGAGCCAAGGTGTCCAAGTCCACGAGGCAGGCCGCCCGATGAAACCGGCCGCGCTCATCGCGGCCAAACACGACATTGCTCAACTTAAGGTCCCCGTGGCACGGCCGCGTTGGCAGATCGTCGAAGCGGGGCAGCCGGGCCGCCGCCTCCAGGATTTCTTCGGCCAGCCGGGCGACCCTGTCGCGAAAAGGATGGCCGGGCAGACCCGCCACGGCGTCTTGCAGTCGCTCCAAATGGGCATTTGTGTCATGGACTCCGAAGCGAACCCCCTCGTAGGTGTGGTCGAGGCTGTCGAGCGCGCGGTGAAAGCGCGCGACCAGTCCCCCAGCCGAGCGCGCCTGACGCAGGTCTTGGACGACGGAAAAGCTGCGCCCTTCGACGAACGTCAACAGGCGCCAAATGCCGCCGTCGCCCAAGTCCGCGAAGTTTTCCCCGTCGTCCGATGGGATGAGCCGCGGGGTCTCGAGCCCAAGCTCCGACAGATGGGCCGTCACGACGGCGATGTTCTCGTTGATGAGGCGGTCGAAAATGTCGCTCACCCTCTGCAGCACATACTTCTTCTCGCCGGTATCGACGAGAAAGCTCTGATTGATGAGCCCACCTTCCAGCGATGATATGCTCGCACCTCGGGCGGGGGTGAAGCGATCTCTGGCTTCCATGGCAATGGTGGGGACGGGGCTCGGCGGCATAGGGCTCACTCGCTTGGCAGGGCCAGTCTCCGAACCGCTGCGATAAACCGGTCAAGGGGCACATACAAGGTTCGTTTCGACGACGCGAGCTCGAGCGCCCCGTCCGGGGTTTCGTCGACCAGCCGGAGCCCCTCCAGGCTCCTCGTCACCATGGGGACTAAAGCCCCATCGCCGCGGATCACGCGAAACACCCCTTGGGAGAGGCCCACAGCCTGGAATCGCGCCGGTTCCACGCGCTGCAAAGGGGTCAAAAACAAAAGCGTCTCCTCACCGACCCGCAGCCGGGCTTCTCCGGGAACGTGCCGCACGATATTACCCAGCTCACCGCCCTCGAGGCGAACCGTTATCTCGCCCGGGCCTCGACCCACCACGTACGCGTCGACAGCGATCCGCACGTCGGTCACGATGCGCCCGGGCGCGCCCTCCAAGCCTTCAGCTGCGATCACGCGGCCGTGAGCCACCACGTCCGCCGCCTCGACGAGCTCCTGGGTCGAATACGCCCTCACCGTCGTCGCCGTCGCCGGCTGCAACACAGGCGCGATCGACAACATCACCACAAAGCCGAGAATGTACTTTTTCATTTGGAGTCTAAAGCCGCCCTTTTAGTCGACACACGCCCCCGAGCCGTTTTGAAGCGGCGCGCACCAGCGCCCGTTCGTGCACGTGCTGATGGGGTCGCAGCCCGTCTCAAAACAGTAGCCCGTCAACTGATCGCTGGCAACGAGGCACTCGGACGTCCCCGGGCAGGTCACCGTGCCCGAACAGATATCGGACGGCATCTCCCCCGTGGCAGGGGCGCAGTACGTCAAATTAGTACTAGCTGTCGGATAACAGTAACCCGCCTGCCCGGGTTCGGTCGTCGAGCACCCCTCGACCTCACACGTTCTCCAGCAAAAAGCATCATTCTCCTCAGGGTAGCCGGTGACGCACACCATCGACTGCTCATCGCAGGGCACCTCGGCAACACAGCAGGCCTGCCCGACAGCACCGCAGAAAGGATCGTCGCTCCCCGTGTCCTCGTCATCCACCGTCTCTTGCGGCTCACCTGTCTGCGAATCCGGCTTGTCGTCATCCGTGTCTCCCCCGCCGCTATCGCTCGTCGGCACGGAGGTGTCGTCCTCGGAAGTGCTCACCGAGTCATCACCATCACTCGAAGCCGAAGTACTGTCTCCATCCTCCGTCTCTCGGCCGCCTGTCTCTTTGCCCTGGGAGCCCTCACCGACGTAGTCGGCAGTGACACAGCCGCTGCTCGCAAACAAAAGGACGAACACAAACGAACCGATGACGACGAATCCCCTTTTTCCCATGGCATAACCTCTATTTGCTTCGCAATGCGTTGTTTTGCATCGAAGTTCTTCTCCACCAGGCAGCTTGTTCGCAACACCAAGGAGCCCTTTTTAGATTCAATTGTCTCGGATTTCCCCCTAGGTTTCAAGTCATTCCAGAGGCTATGGAAATTTGCACCGCGTCAAATTACACCTAGCGTGAATTTTTTTAATATAGGTGCTTATTTCTTTATTCTCAAAGCCGCTACTTTATTTGAGCAGCAAAACCAAAAGATAGGGGAGCAAGAGCATGGCTCTGGCAAAAAAATTCCGCGATTGGAAAAGAAACACGGTTGCGTGTGACACGAGGCGGATCCTCATCGTGGATAACGACCCGGTCCGGGTCTCGCGACTCTACGGAGCTTTGTCCAGAAACCTCATCGTCGAGGTCGCCTATGACGGGCTCACCGCCTTGCGCAAGCTGGACAGCCAGGAGTATTTCGCCGTGATCACCGCAGCGGAGTCGATGTGGATCAACGGCATCGGTCTCTTGCGCTGGCTGAGGTACTGCAGGCCCAGCATCCATCGTGTTTTGATGAGCGAGGGCCCCGGCGCCGCCTTCACCGACCAAGGCCGGCCCGAGGTGGTTCAGTGGTTCTTACCGGCTTCCGACAAAGACGCGGTTTTAAAGCTGGTGCCTTTTTCGATCGCCGGTTGATGGATAATGGGGACAGCCGGAGCTGAGGAAGCACCAACGCACTTAATCGGCAACCGTGATATTCCACACCATGGCCGAAGACGGAACCGGACGCCGCCAGACGACCTCTTTTTTATAGGCGCCGTCCTCAAAGTCGTAACGATTCAAGGAGCCTGAGTTGTCATCCGCGACGTAGAGCTCCAGACGCCCGTCGTCCTCGATGTCGGCGATGTAAGCCGCGTGCTCAAAGCCGCCCGAGTCCTTTGCGATGCTCTTCGGCTCCCAGCCCTCGTCGGTTTTCTCGATAACCCAGACCCCCGCAGAGAACGCCGCAGCGACGAGCTCATCGCGCCCGTCGTGGTCGATGTCGCCGGCCACGAGAAACCTCAAGAAACGATCATTGATGGTCGCGACTTGCGACGATTCAAACGTGCCGTCTTTCAGATCGTAGCGCCTAATCTCCACCGGCGCTTTGATGGTGGCGCCATCGGTCTCGGCTTCGAGCGACGCGTAGAGCTCCGAGGTGCCGTCTTTTTCGATGTCCGCCACGAGGATCTCCTTGATGTGCCGGCTGCTCAAAGAGACCACCTCGGATCGTTCGAATTTTTCACCGTTCCAAGCATAGCGCACTATCTTGCCGCCTTGATCCTTGCCCGAAGCGGTGTTCGGCTCGCTGGGGGTCGCATAGATCTCGAGCTTCCCGTCCTTGTCCAGGTCGCCCACCTCTATCTCGTGCACGAAGGTATCTTTGTGACGGTCGATCTCCTCGGGGACCCACTTGCCGTCTTTGTTCCACACCACCGCGACCACGCCCTGATCGTGGGTGGCGATGGCCAGATCGTCGGCGCCGTCTCCGTCGAAGTCCCCGAGCTCGAAGTCTCTGAGCCTGTTGTGTTTGCCTCCGAACTCGGTCTTCCACAGAGTCTGAGAGACCCACTCTCCGCCCTCTTTGTTCCAGAGCTTGAGCTGGGCCTCGTTGGCGCCGATGGTCAAGATCCCTTCGTCCTTGTACTGGACGGCCTTGTGAAATACGTTGGACTGCGTGTCCTCCACGCGCTCAGTCTTCCACTTGCCGTTTTCCTTGGCTATCACGAGCATGACCGCCCGATCCGGGACCGTGTATTGGCCTTTGTCATCCGGCTTGAACTGGGACATGGTCACGAGCAGCGAACGGGACCGCTGCGCGGTCTCGGATTTGTCTTTTCCTTGCGCCGGGTCAGGCTTTGCTTTTTCCGCCGCGGCGCGCGTCTTGGCATCCCGGCTTGGTTGGTCCTTGTCCTTGGCTTTTCCGCACCCCGCCGCGAGCCCACAGGCGAGCAGAAAAGAGAAGACGACGCGAGTCAAACCACCAATGTGCATTACGATACTCCTTTTTTTAATCGTCTGATTGTGGATACATATCAATTCGAGGACGCGGAAACAAACATTTCCGGACAATTTCGAAGGTCGCTCAAGGTGAGGCGGGGGCTAAAAAATCAAAAAGAGGGCGTCAGTCGACGCTCAAAGCCCGGCGGACTTTTTCTGCGTAGCGCCCGTGTGGATAGCGTTCGATGTAGAGCCTAAAGGACTGCTCCGACCCACCGAAATCCTCGAGGTAGAAGAGGCTCAAAGCCAAGGAATACAAAGCGTCCTCGCGGTAAGCGCCCTGTGGGAAATCTTCGAGGTATCCCGTGGCCAAGGCCGTGACCTGCTCGTGCTGTCCGGCCGCGAACGCGGCCCTCAGCGCCAGATATCGGGCCTGCTCCGCGACAGGACCGCCACCTTGGGCCGCTTGGGACGCCAAGGCAAAAGACCCGGTGTAATCTCCGAGATGAAATCGCGCCTTCGCGGCGAGGTACCGGCTTCGATCCCCCCGCTCGGGCGCGAGCCGGGCCAGCGCCTCATAGGTCACCGCCGCCTGCTCCAGCAGGCCGAGTTTCTCGAGCGACTTGCCCCTGAAGTACAAAACGTCGGGACGACTTTGGATAACCGCCCCCTGACTGAGCTCTACGACCCGGGCCCACTCTCGGCGCCGATAGTGCTCTCGGATGCGCGCGACCGCGTCCATGAGCTCGGTGGAGCCGTCGGCGAGCTCCCGTTCATTTCTTTCGCGCTCCCCGGCGCCCTCCCGATCAAGACGCCGCCGCTCCTCCTGCGAAGGGTCACCTAAACCGCGATCCGCCATCCGCCGCTGCGCCCCGCTTGCACCGGCTTCATCGCGATCATCTCGGCTACCTTCCCCTGTTCCACCCCGCGGGGCCTCGGGCCCATCGATCTTCCCCGGTGGGGAGACGATAGGCTCGTCCTCGCCCAAGGCCGCGAAGGCCGGCTCGAGAGAGTCGAGGTCGTCTTGCGCAAAAGCGATATCCGCCAGCCTCTCCGCAGCGCCGAACGGCCCCATGCGCTCGAGACCACGGGCCCCCACCTCGAGCTCGTGCCCCGGCTCGACGTCGATCCCGGTCCCGTCGATGAACACGCGGATTCTCCCCTCGTGTAGCCTGATGACTGCCCCGTCCGGGCTCGAGCTGACCGAAAAGACCGTGCCGTGGACCACCACGGTCGCCTCTTGGGTCACCACCGAGAAGCTCCGAGGGGCGATCCGGGGGGCGACCTTCGCCAACAGGCGACCGCTGTGCAGCTCGACCCGATCCCCCATCTCGTCGCACAGCTCAAACTCGGACCCTCGCTCGAACCAAAGGGAGGTCCCATCGGGCAACACCACCTTTGCGGACGCCTTGGCCGGGACCCGAACACGCGCTCCTTGTGCCATGGCGTCTCCGGGCTCGAGATACCACGCGCCCACCAAGGTCACGGACCCGGGCTCGCCGGCCCTCCAGAGCACGACTCCCGCGATGATCGCTATCACGATCGCCGCGGCGGTCGCCCAGGTCGCCGCGGCCCATGCCGTCGCGGCTCGAGTCTCGGGCAAAGCGCCGGGCGCTGAGCCTCGCTCGAGTTGTGCCATGAAACGCCGGCGCTCAAACTCCAACCGCGCCGGACCCGGCTCGGCGTACGGCTGAGCCTCGAGGGCCTCGCAAAGACGCGCCAGGTCTCTTTCATCCCGTGGCCGAGTCATCGTACTCCAACTCTTCCAAAAGAGCCGCCAGGTAAGAATCCTGACGGGCTTTGCTAAGCAGCTCCCGCCGCGCAAACCAGATGCGCGACTTGACCGTGGGCACCGAAGCATCGACGATTTGGGCCACCTGCGCCGCTGACATGCCGTGGACCGCAAACAAAATAAACGCGAGCCTCTTCTTCGGCTTGATTTTGTCGAGCGCCTCATACAGGCGCCGCAGCGTCTCCTTGCCCACGAGCCTCTCATGAGCGCCCGCGTTTGTATCGACCGCCGTGCTCAGCGAAACCGGATCGACCGGCACGAACCGCCCTTTGGGTTTGCGCAAGAAGTTATAGGCCGCATACACGGTCAACTGGTGGAGCCAGGTGGTGAACCGGGCGTCCCCGCGAAACCCCGCTATCGAGCGGTGCACCTGAAGGAAGACCTCCTGCACGAGGTCGTCGAGCTCCCCGCCGGCCCCCACCAGGCTCGCCAGCAGCCTTCGCACCATGGGGGCGTGACGGGTGAAGAGCTCGCCAAGGGCGGTGACGTCGCCATCCTGGGCTCTTTGCACCAGGGAAAAATCTTCGTCTCTTTTCTCGGCTGTTTCCGTGTCCTTCAAGTTCGCCGCCACAGTCCCTTAGTCACGCCGTCGAAAACAATAGTTTAGAAAAAAGGCAACCTGTCAAAACTCGATTGGACTTTGACAAAAACGCTCCCGCAACAGCGGGGTCTAAACGGATGGCGAATTTTCGGCTCTAGAGGATGGACAGAGCGTACAACGTCCCTCTGTTTCCAAGGATGAACAGGTAACCGCCCTTTGTCGCGGGCTCGGCAAAAAAACCTTCGTAGGTCTCGAGTCTCTGCAACAGCTCTCCGCTGGCGGTGGAGACCACGTTCATGCCCCGCTCGCTGTCGGCGACCACGAGAACGTCGTCGTAAAGCAGCGGAGACTGAAGCACTCCCGTATCGACATCCCGACTCCAGATCGTGTGGCCGGTCGAAGCGGTGACAGCCTCGAGGCCCCTGCCGGAGCGCGCGGCGTAGATCGCCCCGTTTTCTCCGGCGAGCCCCGTAATCTGGGTCATGTCGGGCCGGGTCCACACCACGTTCCCGGTCTTCGGGTCCAGGCCCCAGAGGCCACCTGCCACCGAGGCCACGGCGACCACATCGTCCACGACCACGGGGGTGGCGTCTGCATCCACCAGGCGTATCTGCCCTTCGGCCGACATCGTCATGATCTCGCCGGCGAGATCGCGGGACCAGATGACGGCGCCCGAAGACGCGTCCAGAGCCTGGACATAGCCGTCGCTAAAGCCGGTGATGACATTGGTGTCGTCGAAGGTCAGCCCGGAATACCCCGAAGAGGCGAACCCCTCGACGGGGGGCCTGCGGTGCTGCCAGAGGATCCGACCGTCTGTCGGCAAAACGGCAAAGACGGTGTTGTCGGCGTTCGAGAAGTACAACGTATCCTCGTACAGATGGAGCTCGTTGTGCACCTGTGAGCCCGTCTCGATCTTCCAAATGAGGCGACCCGACCGGGCGTGCAGTGCGTAGACTTTTCCGTCGTCGGCGCCGAAGTAGACGTACCTGCGCACCGGATCGTAGAGCGGTTGGGACCCCACCGGATGATCAAGCCCATAACGCCAGACCGTCTCCCCCGTATTCACATCGAGACAGTAGAGGCCGCCGACCGAGGCCCCGATGAAAACCCGCTGCTCATCGACATCGAAGCCTGCCGCGGATCTCTCGATGGGAAAGAAGCGATCGTGCTCTTCTTGCATCTGAGGGAGCACGAAGTTGGGCAGAGGCGGAGTTAAAGTCTTGATCCAGCGCAGCCTCAGCACCTGCTTACCGGGGTTGGGCCGAGCGTACTCAGTCGCCCGGCTGCCTTCCAGCCCTGCGCAAGCGGCCAGAGTCAGCGCCAAGACTCCGAGGGATACCGCCAAAGAAGACAAAACGCGATGCGGCATCAGCTCGCTCCGCCTCCTGCCTGCTGGCTCATCAACTGCTGCAACAAGGCGGGATCGATGTCGTTGAGCCCCATGCCGCTCGGCAGCGGCGGGACGTCCGCTTCGGGATCCAGCGCGAGGAGGCTCTCCCGGGCTTGGGTGAAGAGAAAGTCGAGCTTGCTGACCCGCCCCTGCTCCTTGCTCTGGTCGATCACTTTCGCGTAGAGCTTCTTGGCCTCATCTTCCTCGCCCCCCGCCTGGGCGAGGCGCGCCAGGTGGTAGTTCGCCATGCGCCCCGCGACCCCGGGCTCCTTTTCAGCCAGCTGCTCGAACTTCGCCTTGGCCTCGTCCAGCTTGCCGGCGGCTTCGTAGGCGTTGCCGAGCCCTTCCACGACGAGCGCCCTCAGCGAGACGTCCGCTTCCTTGCCGATGTCCTTGGAGAGGAAGTCTTCGTACGCCTTGATGGCCTCGTCGTAACGCCCCAGCTGGAACAGCGCGTCTGCCTTGCCCGCGACGGCCAAGGCGCCGACTTTGGTGTCGCCTTTTTCGGTGATCGTCTTCTCGTACTGCTTGAGGGCCTCGGTCGCGCGCGCTTCGATGCTCCCGAACGACAAGGCGTCATCCTCTGCTTTTGGCGGGATATCTTCGGTCTCACGGACGATGATCGGCGCCGTGGCGACCTCGAGCGCCTCGCCGTAGACCTTGGACGCGTCGGCCTGGTCGGCCTGGATCATGCGTCTTGTGAGAATACCGCCCACCGCGGCGAGCAAGGCCACTACGATTAAAAGGCCCAGAAACCGGCGCCTCTCGTAGGCCCAATCCAGAGCCGAACGCGTGGTCTGGATGAACTCGTCGTTGTTGGGATCCAGGTCATCTTTTCGGTCTTTGCTTTTGTCGGTGCTTTTTATTTTAGTTCGCGACACTGCGCCCACTCCTGCTCTTTTTCGAATAGACCATAACAGTCTGACAATTGAAAACGGTGGCCGACTATATTCCGGCGAGAAATCGAGGTCAACCAAGGAATGCCACCCAAGCGCCCACCGGGTTGACAAGAGCCCCAGCTTGCCCTCACAAAAACAAAAAAACACCAAAAAATAACGAAGGGGTCTCCATGAAAAAACCAGCCGCCGACATCGCCCTGTGCGTCCTTTTCGCCCTCGTCTCATCGGGGTGCGGCGCGAACCAGACCCGGTGTCCAAAACCAAAACCCGCGCCTGCGCCAGAAGTTGAGGCCGCCCAAACAAAACAGGCGCCGGAGGCCGGCACAGGTGCTCCTCTGGTTCTCGAGGGCACGCCCGAGATCCCACAGGAGCTCAAAAACCGCCTCAACCGGTACCTGAGCACCCGCTCCGCAAGCCTGGCTGACTTGACCGCCGATGGAGGCGGGGCCCTCATCGAGACGCGCTTCGCCGAGACGTCCCAGGTGCACCTCGTGGACCACCCCAGCGGCGCCCGGCGTCAGCTCACGTTCCAAGACGAGCCCGCCCGCTCGGCCTCGTTCGTGCCAAAACGCAGTTCCAAGATCGTATTCCTCAGCGACGAAGGGGGCAACGAGCAGTATCGGCTCTTCGAGCTCGACCTCGAAGACGCTGACATCCGGGCGCTTTCGCCGAAAGACAGCCGCGTAGTCGGGTATATATGGGCGCCCGGCGGCAAAAAGCTCGCCTACGCCAACAACGCCCGCAACGGCAAAGACTTCGACATCTACGTCTCCGATCTCGGCTCCCAGCCACCGGCCAAGCCCATCATGAAAGTCGAAGGCTATTTCTACCCCCTCGATTTTTCGTCGAAGGGCGATCTCCTCATCGTGGGTGAATACATCTCCGTCTCCCAGTCAAAGCTCCACCTCCTCGACCTAAAAACCGGGAATGCGGTTCAGATCAGCCCAGAGGGCGAGGACGCGGGCTCGTATCTCGAGGCGGTCTTCGGCCGAGACGACAAGAGCATCCTCGCGATCTCAGACCGAGACGGCGAGTTCGTCGATCTCTACCGCACCGATCTCGAGGGCCGCACATGGACAAAGCTCACCGAAGACATCAAATGGGACGTCGAAGCGCTCGCCGCCTCCCCCTCGACCGGGACGCTCGCGTTCACGGTGAACGAAAACGGCTACAGCAGGCTGTACACCCTCAATAAAAACGACCGGCCGCGCTCCATCGAAAACGTCCCGCCCGGCATCATCCGCGGCCTGCGGTTTGCAAAAGAGAAGGACATCTTGGGTTTCAGCCTCTCCCGGCCAACCGCCAGCACCGACGCCTTCGCCTACGACTTCGGCAAGAAAAAGCTCACCAGGTGGACCGACAGCGAGATGGGCGGGCTCAAGTCGGATGATCTCATCGAACCGAAGCTGGTCACCTACAAGAGCTTCGACGGTCTAGAAATCCCGAGTTTCTACTTC
>JAABTR010000204.1 GCA_011389755.1 Deltaproteobacteria bacterium
TCCTCAGGCTGCGCCGGGACAACCCGCAAAAGTCGGTGGCGGTCCTCTCGGCCGACCCGTCGAAACGCAAGACGGGCGGCGCGCTGCTCGGCGACCGCATCCGCATGAACGCTATCTTCGGCCCAGGAGTCTACATGCGCTCCTTGGCCACCAGGGCGTCGAAAACAGAGCTGCCCGAGACGATTCGCGACGCCATCGCGGTCGTCAAGGCCGCGGGGTACGACCTCGTCTTCATCGAGACCTCCGGCATCGGACAAGGAGACACAGAGGTGGTGGATGTCTCTGATCTGGCCATGTACGTGATGACCGCGGAGTTCGGCG
The DNA here is from genome assembly GCA_011389755.1 of Deltaproteobacteria bacterium. Lineage (GTDB taxonomy): Bacteria > Myxococcota_A > Polyangia > JAAYKL01 > JAAYKL01 > JAABTR01. The sequence continues at coordinate 322 of JAABTR010000204.1, forward strand.
CGCCGACCCAGCTCGAGAAGATCGACATGATCGACTACGCGGACATCATCGCCATCAACAAATTCGAGCGAAAAGGCTCCGAAGATGCCCTCAGGGATGTGCGCAGGCAGATGCGCCGCTGCCGAGATGCCTTCGACGTCGAGCTCGACGAGCTGCCGGTCTACGGCACTATCGCCTCCAAGTTTAATGACGAAGGGGTCAACGGCCTATATGCGGAGCTGGTCAAAGCTTTGAACCAGAAGAAGGAGGCGGACCTCGTCTGCTGCATTCCCGAAGCGCAGATCGCTCGAAAATCCAGCCGAAAAGCGCTCATCCCCACGGGCAGGGCGCAGTACCTCGCCGAGATCGCGGGCGCGGTGCGGGGCTACAAAAAAGCGACGCACCGAGAGGCCGACGCCGTGCGCCGACGTCAGCACTTGCTCACGGCGAAGCAGGAGCTGTCGGACGGCTCGGAGATCGATCGCAAGATCGCGCAGCTCGAAGAAGGGGTAAGCCGGGAGTCGATGGATTCTCTCAGAGGGTGGGACGAGCTGCGCAGCCGCTACAGCAAAGACACCTACTCGTACGAGGTCCGAGACAGGCAGTACACCGTGGAGCTGACGAGTGAGTCCCTCGCCGGGACCAAGATCCCCAGGGTCATCGTCCCGAACCTCGCGGATCACGGGGACCGGGTCACCTACTTGAGGCTCGAGAACGTCCCGGGCTGCTTCCCCTACACCGCCGGGGTCTTCCCCTTCAAGAGAAAGGGAGAGGATCCCAAACGGCAATTTGCCGGGGAAGGCGGCCCCGTCAAGACCAACACGCGGTTCCACTACCTGACGCGCAACGATGAGGCCAAGCGTCTGTCGACGGCGTTTGACTCGGTGACGCTCTACGGTGAGGATCCGGCACCACGTCCGGACATCTACGGCAAGGTCGGCGATTCAGGCGTGTCGATCTGCTCGCTCGCGGACGTCAAAAAACTCTACGCCGGCTTCGATCTGTGTGATCCCAAGACATCTGTGTCGATGACGATCAACGGTCCGGCCCCTATGATGCTCGCCTTCTACCTCAACGCCGCCATCGATCAGCAGGTCGACCGTTTCGCCGAGGAGCACGGTCGCCCGCCCGAGGCTCAAGAGTTCACTAACATTTACAAGCGGACGTTGTGCTCGGTTCGCGGCACCGTTCAGGCGGATATACTCAAAGAGGATCAGGCCCAAAACACCTGCATCTTCTCCACCGAGTTCGCGCTGCGCATGATGGGGGACATTCAGGAGTTCTTCATCGAAAACGAGGTGCGAAACTACTACTCGGTTTCCATCTCCGGCTACCACATCGCCGAGGCCGGGGCGAATCCCATTACCCAGACGGCGTTTACGCTCGCCAACGGTTTTACCTACGTGGAGTACTATCTCTCCCGCGGGTTTCATATCGACTCGTTTGCCCCCAACCTCTCGTTCTTCTTCTCGAACGGGATGGACGCCGAGTACGCCGTGATAGGGCGAGTGGCTCGGCGCATCTGGGCCGTGGCCATGCGAGAGCTCTACGGCGGCAACGATCGCAGCCAAAAGCTCAAGTACCACATCCAGACCTCGGGCCGCTCCCTCCACGCCCAGGAGATCCAGTTCAACGATATCCGCACGACCTTGCAGGCGCTGCTCGCGTTTTACGACAACTGCAATTCGCTGCACACGAACTCGTACGACGAAGCCATCACGACCCCCACCGAGGAGTCGGTGCGGCGCGCCATGGCGATTCAGCTCATCACCTTGCGGGAGTTCGGGCTCACAAAGAACGAAAATCCCTGGCAGGGCGCCTACGTCATCGAAGAGCTGACCGAGCTGGTGGAGGAGGCGATTTTGAGCGAGTTCGAGCGCATCTCGTCGCGCGGCGGGGTCCTCGGGGCGATGGAAACCCAGTACCAACGGGGCAAGATTCAAGACGAGTCGATGCTCTACGAGCACCGCAAGCACACAGGTGAGCTGCCCATCATCGGTGTGAACACCTACTTGAGCGAGGACGGCGCGGGCCTCATCCCCAAACAGATCGAGCTGAGAAGAGCCACGCCGGAGGAGAAGAAGGGCCAGATCGACAGCGTGGAGGCGCTGAGGGTTCGAAACGCCGACCCGACACGCGCCTCTTTAGCCAAGCTCGAGAAGGTCGCTCTCGAAGGCGGCAACATCTTCGCGCAGCTCATGGAGACGGCCCGTTACGCGTCCCTGGGGCAGATGTCTCGAGCGCTGTACGAGGTGGGTGGGCGTTACCGTCGAAACATGTAAAAGCTCGGGCTTGCGCCCGGGCTCTGGTTCTTTCACAATCGAAAAGATGAAGATAGACTGCCATGTTCATGTCAGCGCGGTCGCCGCGGCCCAGCACGGCTACGCGTCCAAAAGGATGCGTCGTTCCCTGGCCTTTCTCTACTTGATACGCAAGCTCGGGCTGCATCGGATTGACGAGCCCTTTGCGCGTGATGCCGCCTATGTGGATCACATCGCCGAGCTCGTCGCGGGGAGCGAACTGGATCGGGCCGTCTTGTTGGCCCTCGACCAGGTGTACGACCCGTCGGGGCAGGCCCTTGAAAATCGCACCCATCTTTACGTGGCCAACGACTACGTGAGAGATCAGGTGGCGAGGTATCCGGAAGTATTTTTTTACGGTGCGTCGGTGCACCCCTATCGCGCCGACGCGGCTGAGGAGCTCCACAGAGTCGCCGAGCAAGGAGCGGTGCTGGTTAAGCTTTTGCCAAACTCGCAGGGGTTCGACCCCGCCGATCCCCGACTCGAAGGCTATTATCGGACATGCGCCGACCTTGGGATGCCCCTTTTGATGCATGCCGGCTTCGAGCACACCCTCCCGCCCATAGATCAGCGCTTCGGCGATCCTTTGAGGCTAGAGCGCGCCTTGGGTGCCGGTGTGACGACCATCGTCGCGCACTGCGGAGGCGCCGGTCTGATGCACCGCCGGGAAACGTTCGCCGGATTCGTGTCGCTCGCGAAGCGGTACACGAACCTTTGGGGCGACACCGCCGCCATGTCGAACTTTTGGCGTGTGAAATATCTGTGGTACCTGCTCGATCCACAGCTGTGCGAAAGAAAAATCGGCGACCGTCTGGAGGAGCCGTTGAAGCGGCTTCTCCACGGGTCGGATTTTCCCATTCCGATAACCGCGTGGTCTTTTCGGGGCAAGATCGGAAAGGGTGACCTTGTCGAAGCGTTAAAACACAAGAAAAATACACTACAGCTGGACATTGAGCTAAAAAGGAGGGCGGGACTTGGGGATGATATCCTCACCCGCGCGGCAAAGACCTTGCGGCTACCGCCTGGGAGGTGACAGGTGGAACGCGTGGGTGTAAGTCATCACGCAGTCGCTTTTTGTTGTCGGATGACGTAATCTTCAGAGGCGATTTGTTATTGATCCGGGATCGGCGCGGTGATTTCGAAAGTCGAGAGAGTTTGCAGCTTGCCCGGTGGCTGATATATTTATTCTAACATGCTGTAATTGTTGATATACGATTCATTCGAGGTTGTGCGAGGTCGGAGACAGATGACAACATGCCCCCACTGCGGCTTGGTCCACGGAGCGAAAAACCACTTTTGCCCTGTGAAAGGTCGCCCCATCGAGCTCGGGCCGCGTTTGGTTTCGGAGTCGCTGCTCGATCGCTATCGGGTCATCACAGTGATGGGCGAGGGCTCCGTGGGCATCGTGCTCGATGTCGAAGATCGCAAGGATCGCAGTCAGTACACAGCCAAGCTGATCCACCCTCAGTTCACGCGCAACTGCTTGGGGGCGGAGTCGTATTTCGCCGATGTCCGCGCGGTGCAAACGTTAAACAGCCCTCACGTGGCCAAGGTGGTGGCCGCGGGCAAGGACTCCGGTGCCGCCTTTGTCGTCGTCCGGCAGCAGCTCAAAGGTCGCTCCCTGCGGGAGAGGCTCATGGGCGAAGGACAGCTGCCGTCAGCCGAGGCCGTGCGCCTCGCAATACAGATTCTCATCGCGATAGAGGATCTGGGCAGCGCGGGAGTCGCGGCCGTCGATTTTTCATTGGGTGACGTTTTCTTGGTGCCGCAAGACGGCGGCGAGAATGTGAAGCTACTCGATGTGGGGGAGCACCACTTCAAGTTGGCAATCCCGATCGGCACCATCGATCTGGAATCGCAAAATTATCGGGCGCCGGAGCTGCAAAAGGGAGCAGATATTCGCGGCATCTGCGAAGGGGCAGGGGTCTATGCGGTCGGCGCGATGCTCTACGAGATGCTCACAGGGGTCGTTCCCGAATCGACCTCCGCTCGGGCCGACAGCATCGTTCCCGGCTTGCCCAGACAGCTCGTCGCCGTCATCAGCAAGTCACTGGCCGCCGATCCTCGGGACCGTTTTTTGAGCGCCGAAGCTTTTCGAGAGGAGCTCGCCGCGTCGCTCGGTGCGCTTGAAGACGAACCCGACACGATCCCCGGTGCGCTTGAAGACGAACCCGACACGATCCCCGGTGCGCTTGAAGACGAATCCGACACGATCCCCGGCGCGTTTGAGGACGAACCCGACACGGTTCCCGATGAACCTCCGAGACCAAGCGCCCCCCCGAGGGCAGTTGACGATTCGACGATGAGCCCCCAGCCTACGCCATCGGTCATCGTCGACATGCCGGAGATCGAGGGGCAGTCATCCCGCCCCACGAAGGCTCTTTGGTTTGCGGTCGTGACTGCGATGGCTATTGCGGCTCTCGGTGGTCTCGCAATGTGGGAATTCGGGTCAGGCGAGCAAAGCGTTCCAGAGCCTTTAGAGCCGGAAAAGATAGAAATCCAGGTAAAGACCGTCCCGCCCGACGCTGCGGTGAGCTTTGACGGGAAAAGAATCGAAGGGCGGCCCGCTGTTATCGAGGCGTTTCCCGACGGTCGCCTGCACACGATATCGGCGAAGGCCGAAGGGTTCGAAACGCTGGAGAAAAATTTGGCGTTAAAAAAGAATCAGACCGTAACGCTCGAGCTCATCGAGATTGTACGACCAGAGCCGAAAGGCTCGGCCCCGAGCGAGCGGGACGAGGACTTGGACGCCGACATAGGACAAGACACCGGCGACGACACTTCGGGGAGCGCCTTGCAAAAAGATCGAAAGGGCGAACTCGAGACAAAAGCACAGGTCGGCGCCACAAAGACAGAAGCCAAAAAGAAGCACAGCGCGCCAAAGGCAAAAAGGATCATCCCACCGAAGGCCAAAAAACAGGGAAAGCGAAAAAGACCCGCCAAGACACGGGATGGTTTCAGCAAAGTTAATCCGTTCGATTGAGTGGGTGGTTTGGAGTCATTCATGCGTAAGATGATCGCCGTTTTTAACGTTCTTCTCGTCACGATGGCGCTGGCCCAAACAGCCGGCGCCCAGAACAAGAAGGCTCGAGCCGCTAAGTACTTCGATAGGGCCGTCTCGGCTTACGAAAATCATGAGTACAAGGAGGCACTGGAGGCTTTCGAGAGCGCTTATGAGATGGTGCCCCATTGGCGCGTCTTGGCCCACATCGGGACGTGCTACGCCAAGCTCAACAGGCCGGTGAGGGCCATTAACGCCCTGGAGCGTTACCTCGAAGAGGGCGGCGCGAAAATTTCGGTCGAAGAAAGAAGAGCGGCCCTGGATATGCTGGAGGACCAACGAGGCAAGGTGGGGACATTGCACCTGCACGTGGCTCCACGAGGGACCGAAGTCACCATAGACGGGGATTCCGTGGGACGGGCTCCCTTTCAAAAGATCCTGCTTCTATCGGGGCCGCACCACATCATCATCATCGATGGAAGCAAGGTGGTGGAGAGAGACATCCGCATCGTGCCCCGAGAAGAGGTTGTGGTTCGCTATCCGGAGCAATCCGAGGAAGCGGCACCGGTGGGACCGATCGCCCCGACGTCTGAGAGCCTCCCCAGCGCCGCTGCCCAAGACGCTTCTGGAGCGCCCGAGGCGGGTGAGGACGGGCGCATCGGTTTGGACATCACCGCAGGCGACCCCGGGATGGGCGATGGCATCGATGGGGACTCGGGCTCCAAATCCTCTGTCCCGGTTTTCATCGCTCTGGGAGTCGCTGGGGCAGGGGCGATCGTCGGCGCCATCGGTTGGGGATTTTTTATCGACAATAAAATTTCCGTGAGGAATTACGAAGACGAGCTCAAAAGAGATGTCTACCAGGACGGCCAGGGGGAGCACTTTATGTACGAGGACGATTGCGTGTTGACCAGCAAGAATGGCGACTCGGTCTACTCGATCCCCGACTCGCCGTGGGCGGAGAAGCAAGGGCTTTACTGCATGAGCGAGTTTGAGCGGCGAGAGTATGAGGACAACGCGCGGACCGCGCTCATTCCGGCCGTGCTTGGCACTTCTCTAGCTGTTGTCGGTGGGATGACAGCCTTGGTCTTTGCGTTTAATCCCGAATGGTTTCGGTCCGATGACGATGAAAAAGGCAGTGACGCGCTTATTTTGACCCCGGTCACCGGGCCGGGATACGCGGGGATGAGCTTTTCCGGCCGATTTTGAAAAAGCCGCAACATCGGTGGAGGCCGCCTTTCAAAAAGGCGGCCTCGAACAGGGGGGCGACAAGGTGAGCTTCAGTCTCCGAACTGGGACTCTTCCCGTTCCTGCTCTTCCTTGCACTTGATACACTTTGTGGTCTCGGGGCGCGCTTCGAGGCGTTTGGCCGAGATCGGCTCTCCGCATTCATCGCAGACGCCGAAGGAGCCGTCCTTGATCTTGTTGATGGCTCCTTCTATCTTGGCGAGAAAGGTGCGCTCCCGTCCCCGCAAGCGGAACTGGAAGGATTGCAGATACTCGCTGGAGGCCAGATCCATTTCGTCGGGCAAGTCCGCCGAGTCCAGGGTCATCTCCGATTCGAGAGTGTTGGTGGCGTTTCGAATGAGACGCTCGCGTTTCTCGATGAGGAGTTTTTCAAATTTTTCGAGATCCTTTTTTTTCATTGACAGGCTCCTTGCCAAACCCTCGGGCGTGCCTTGGTGATCGGTTCGGGTCTATTTCCACACTCAAAATATAGCCACCCTGCAAAGATTCTCACCGTAGCAGAGGCGACCTTGCGCTCGAGACGAATCAAGTCCGGGCTTCGTTGTTTAAGTCTCGGGACCGGGCAACATAATTTGTCGGCCGGGGTTTTGTCAACCCCGCGGCCGATTAACACAATATTTACGCCCTTGATTGGCGGCGCAAGTCTCGACGTGGCAGAATCGTACCGAAGGACGACGGATTTTCAAAGGCTCGAAGGCTCATGTTGTTGCGAAAGACCGGACCAGGATGCGGAATTATGGTTGCAAAAGCCGCCTGTGGGGCGCTCTTGCTGGCCGTAGTAACGAGCGCGGGGTGCAAAGAAAAAAGCACCGACCGACCCAGGCGCTCTTCAAGCGATATCCCCCCGGCGGGGCAGGAAAGGGGGGGGGAATACAAAAACGCGCCTCTTTTTGGCAGTGGCGCTGTTTTCTATGAGGGCGCGGCGTCTTTAGGCTCGACTGATAGCGCCGAAATCACTCCTGAGGCCGCCGGCCGAGACGACTCAGAGTCCGGGGTCTCCGAAGCAGACGGGCGGACGATAGCCAGACTCTCGAGCGCGCAGGTCAAGGCGGTGACTCCCTTGTCCCCGAGGACTTTGTCCGTCTTGCTCCGTCTCGAGGGCTCAAGGAGGGCCGTTTTTAAACCGGCTGTGCGGGGCGACAAGAGACCGAGGCGCGAGGTGGCGGCTTTTCGGATTTCCCGCTGGCTCGGGATGGAAAACGTCCCTGCGGCGACAATGCGGCGTCTTTCTTTTGAGTTTTTGATCGCGCGCTTGGAGGGGGAAGACGAGCAGTTCGAGGCCCGTTTAAAAAAAAGGCGGCCAAACACTCCAGATGGGCAGATCGAAGGCGCGATGATCGAGTGGCTGCCGGGGCTCGATCCCTCGGGGTATGGGGCGCTAGGAGGCAAAAGCGGCTTGCTCGAGCTCGTGGGGCGTGACGCCCCCCCCCATCCCCTGGCCGAGGAAGTCTGTGCCATGCTGGTGTTTGACTATCTCATCGGGAACTGGGACCGCTTCTCTGGAGGTAACGTTTTTGTCTCCGAGGACGGCGCAAGGCTGCTGCTCATCGATCACAACGCGAGCTTCGAGCCTTGGTCAGACAGACAAAGGGCACGCATGGAGGAGCTCCTCGAAGCGCTTGAAAAGGTGCCCGGCGTCATTCCAGAGAGACTCGAGCGGCTCGACACAGGGACGCTCCTGAGGATCGTGACTGAGAATGCAGAGCGGGGGCCGCTTCTGACCCCACAGGAGATTGCCCTGACTCTGGCTCGAAAGCGCGCCATCCTCGAGCAAATCAAAAAGGTTTACAAAGCGAAAGAAACGCAAAGCGACAAATAATCCCTCGGATGTGTTGGGGAGATATCCATTTTTTTGTTCCGTTTTTTTTAGAGATTGGGGCAAACGTGAAATAGTGTGCATTATGGGCGCGCAAAGATTGAAGAACAGCACTTGGGAGCAGGAACCTTTGTCGAGCCGGCAGACCGCCTCTCGGCGAAATCGGCGCCGCAGCCGCAGGCATCGCACCGAATCCGTCAGCGTGCTCCTGGCACAGGAGCGAGGCGAGGCTGTCGCCTTCGATTGTTTCGATTTGAGCAGCGTCGGGTTGTACATCCACTCGAACTACTTGCTTTGTCCGGGAGAACGTGTTCGCATCGAGGTCGGTTTTTCGTCGCGGCTTCGCCCAGTCATCATCGCGGGCGAAGTGGTGCGAGCCGAAATGGGAGACGCCCACGGGCTTACGCCGGGGATGGGGATAGCCTTTCGCGAAATATCTCCGGGCGACAGGATCGAGCTCGAGCGTTTCCTGGCGAGGAGGATGCACAACTATGACTGACAAAGAAGAGGCACCTGGCGAAAAGACCGCGCTGCAGTCCGAACTGAACAAGCTCTTTGTTCACGATCTCAAAAATCCGATATCCGCCCTTTCGG
>JAABTR010000205.1 GCA_011389755.1 Deltaproteobacteria bacterium
GGCGAAAAGACCGCGCTGCAGTCCGAACTGAACAAGCTCTTTGTTCACGATCTCAAAAATCCGATATCCGCCCTTTCGGCGAATCTGTCTTTTCTCGAGACCGCGCTGACCGATGAATCCGAGGACGTGCGCGGGGCCGTCGGAGACTCGATGCTGGCCGTGCAGATGCTCCTGCGTTTTTCTGAGAATCTCCACCTCATCGCGCGCCTCGAGGCCGATGAGGCGGTCGAGCTGACCCCGATCCCCCTCGACACCTTCGTGCTGGCGGGGATTCGCCGCAACGAGGACTTTGCGGCTTCGGCGGGTGTGCATTTAAAGGTGACCGGTTCGGTGCCGGCGCGCAGCGCGAACTGGCCGGTGCGGTACGCCGAGCTCATTTTGGACAATATGATTCTCTCGGCGGTGAGGCATTCGCCTCCAGGGGGGAGCGTCAGGATCGAAGCCGGTTTTGAGCGAGGTGATTCTGAGGCGGTTTTTCTCGAGGTCGCCGACAGGGGCAGGCCGGTGGCCGGGGAGTGCAAAACAGGCCTTTTGTCTCGGGAGGGACAGAGCATGGCTAAAAGTCGCTCCGACACACGGTATGGTCGGGGGCTGGGGCTGTATGCCGCCGGCTTGGCCATGGAGGCGATGGGGGGCCGGTTGGATATAAAAGAGAGGGCGGACGAGGTCCTGTTTTGCGTTCACCTGCCCATGGACTGCGACCCAGACGACTAAAATACCCATTTTTCCCGCGCAGAACTCGACGACAAACCCGGCGTGGCGAAGGGGCGCACCGATCCGGATTCGTAGAGCCCATCGAAAACCCGGCTCAGGCCCCGTGCGAATTTTTCATGGCGAACGACAAAAGCGGTGCTCACAGACGAGAAGATGTCTTCGGCTTGCTTTTGGTCTTCCGAAAGGTAGATTCTTGCTCGGCCTGTTGGGGGGAAGTAAAAGGAGTACTGCCGCGTCTCGAGGGCCATGGCGCCCTCTCGGATCGTCAGGGCGAAGCCGCCACTGGGTTCTAGCCGGGTCAGATCGTGACCGAAGAAGGCGCTCGGCCGGCAGACTCCCGACAACTTCAGGAGGGTCGGGGCCAGGTCGATATGACTCGCGACGGTCTCGTGACGCCCGCGAGGAAGAGCTGGGTGGTCCGCGTGGATGATGAGGGGGACCCAGGTGTTTTCGTGTCGCAGGTTCGTCATCCGCCCGGAGATGCCCCGTTCGCCAAGATCGTAGCCGTGGTCTCCTGTCAGGACGAAGACGGTGTTTTTGAACCAAGAGGCTCCTCGGATTTGGTCGAAGAATTCTTTGAGGGCCCTATCGGTAAAGGCCATGGTGCGGTGGAGCCGGGTGCGGGGCGGGAGGTCTTTGACGTCCTTTGCGTTTTCTCCTGGGAGTTGAAACGGCAGGTGATTCGTCGAGGTCACTATCGTGATGACGAAGGGGCAAAGGCTGGGCCCCCGATCGAGGAGGCGCTGTGCCACAGCGTCGAAGAGCAGGTCATCGCGCCCATCGTATCGTGGGTCGAAGTGGACCTCGTCGTACCAACGCTCGGCCCAATATCTCTGTCCATCCCAGCTCGGGTCGGCGCCTGTGGCAAAGATCGCGTGGTATCCCTCCTTTCGCAGAAGCGATGGAAAGGCGTCGAGCGCTAGGCCCCGAAAAGCGGTCGCGACCCTTTTTTGTGAGTGAGGCAACAAAGAGGTGTGCATGGCCATGAAGGCGCTCACCGTGGGAATCCCGTTTGCGTAGAATCGCACCCAGGAGGCGCTCTTGGGATCATCGGCCAGTGCGTCGAGAAAGGCCGTGGGGCGGTCCTGAAGCTCCTGGTTGAAAGAACGCATGTCCATGGCTCGAAAGGTCTCGAGTTGAATGATCACGAAGTTCCAGGACGGCTTGGGTGGGGCCTGGCAAGGACGGGCTGGGACTCGCCACAGGGGGTGCCGCGCGTCCGCGAAGATCCAATCTGGTTTCTCGCCGCGTTGCGTCCAGGCCTTGCGGGCGAGCTGGTAATCCAGGGACGAAGCGCCCGGACCCGTGTTGCGGCCGATCGCTTCGACCATGGCGCTCCACAAGACACCGAGCCCGGTGCGAGCCGGCGGACCCATGGCCTGGGGCTGAATTGAAGGGCCCGATCCCGCTGGCGGTGCCACGAGCGCAGCGACGAGCAGACCGGTGAAACGTCCCCCCGCGAGACTTGGCGAAACTCGCCGACGACGGTCCGACGGCCCAAGCAGCGCCGCCAAGAGAAAAAGCACCGGTAAAAGGGCCAGGAACACAGCTGAGTACGGGCCGCCCGCGTCGTCCGCGAGAGCGTAGCCGATGGCGCTCGGGCTTTGGCCCAGGCGGCCGTAGGTGGCGAGGTAGTCCAGGGTGAGGTGGGTCCCCATGAATCTTTGGAGCTCGTGCTCGGCGTGACCAGCCGTCAATACGGCGAAGGCGGCGACGGTGTGCGAGATTCGAAGGAGCCTGGCCGCCTTGAAGCTTTTGCGGCTCGCGAGAAACGGTCCCAAAAAGAGAAACGGCGCGGACAAAGCCGCAAAGGTGAGCCATTCCCATAAAGCGCCGTCGAGCAGTGAACGGGCCGGGTTCTCGGAGATCGGCATCCCGAGGGGACCGGGGCGCAGGTGCAAAGAGAGCTGGAGCAGCGTTGCGGTGAGCCCTGCCAGGGCCAATATCAAAAGGTGTTTGTCCCTCTCGCGACGCTCCATGTGTAAAATATAACCACCCGAAGTATCTAAAAACATCGCAACACGGGGTAAAGGCGCGGCTTTTTTGGCCCCTCGGTTGGATTTTTGCCGTATCATGACCGTCTTGCGTCATCCCAAGGGCGCTGCGGGAGAAAAAAATTCGACATGGAACCGATTCTCGACGAAGCCGACCTCAACGATGCCGAGCTCTACGACGCTGAGCTCTACGAGCTGACCCACTGCGGCAATGAGGGCGACAAGGAGTTCTATGCTCGACTCGGCGGTCCGGGACGAGATGTGCTCGAGCTGGGTTGCGGCGCCGGACGGGTCGGCATGCCGATGCTGTGCAGCGGGGTGCGCTACGTCGGGCTCGACGACCACCCGGGGATGCTCGACCGGTTCGCGGCAAAGCTCGCCGCGAACAAAGAGCTGGCCCGAAGAGCCGAGTTGGTGCGCGCGAGGATGCAAAACTTTCGCCTGGACCGGAAGTTCGACCTCATCATCGCGCCGTACAACGTTCTTTTTTGCCTTCTGACGAAGAAGGATCTGGTCGATTGCTTGGAAACGGTTCACGCCCATCTCGGGGCCGGGGGGCGTTTCGCCTTCGACGTCTACCACCTGCTCGAGGACGAGGTCGAGGAAGAGGGCATCGAGGATGACGACGAGCCCGAGATCATCGCGCACCTGACCGACGGGATCCGCGCCATCGACGTGCTGGAGATGGATTTCGTCGATTGGAAGAACAGGCGGATCGATGCGCGCTATATCTACTGCATCCAGGAGGGCGATCGGCTGATCGAGAAAGCGTACACCATCGAGCACCGCTTCTGGCTTCGCGGCGAGCTCGAATCGGTGCTTCGCAAGGTCGGCTTCGCGGTCGATGAGGCTTATGGGGATTTCTTCGACGATCGTCTCGAGCCCGAAAGCGAGCAGCTGGCTGTGGTGGCAAAAAAGGCGTGACTAACGGGAGCAGCCGGCGGCGGCTTGGGCGATGAGCTCCAAGGCTTCGTCGAGCTGCTGTTCGTCCTCGGCGTCCAGGTAGGACCCAAAGAACGACTTGCTGCCCCGGGCCAGAGCTTTGAGCTGCTCGGAGTGAGCCTCGCGACTGAATCCGACCGGCATCACGGTGATCCCCTGGGCTGCGAGCCTCTGCGCCAAGGCCTGGAAGTCAGAAGAGGTCGCGTCCCCGAAGATGGAGCAGCTCGTGCCGCAGAGATCGGCCCCGTCCGACAGCAGGACGATGAACCTGGGCGAACCGGCCGCGCTGAACCCGGGGGCGTAATCGGGGTCGGCGAAGTTGTCCAAGGCGCAGTACATCGGCGTGGAGTGGCCGTAAGGGGCCATGGGGAGAGCCGCGGTGACGACTTCGGAAGAAGTGCCTCCCGCGACGTCTCTACGCACCGGGGCGCCCACCTCGCAGTTGCCGCTGTTGGGAAAGATGTCCAGGCCGAAGTCGATGAGGTCGCTCCACTTGTCCACCAAGCGTTCGATGGCCGCGGTGGCCACGTCCCACTTTATCTTGGAGTCTTCGTCGTCGGGGTCGAGCGGCTCGTCCATCGAGCCGGAGACGTCGACGAGCAGCATGATGCGGGGCGGGGCACCGGTCTGCTCCGCCGCGTCACAGGGTTGGAGATCCGCCAGGGGATCGTCGCAAGGCGGCTCATCCGCGCAGTCCGGGTCGTCGCAGTCGGCCAACCCGTCGTGGTCATTGTCTCTGTCATCATTGCAATCGCGCTCGCCGCGTAGGTCCTCGCCCTCGGGACCCCCCATGAGCCAGCAGCCAGGCGCGAGCAGGCTCACCAAGAGGCACGAGACAGCTGTGAGCAAGGTGGCGGTGCGCATGGCTAAAAAGCCTCCTTAATAAACTAATGGTTGCCGAACAATGTCAGCTTATTCACAAAAAATATTTTAGCATCCCGTGGGCTTGGAAAAAAGCGGCGTTTTGTTTCCAAAAAAACGAATCAAAACGAAATCAAAAACCGTACTTGGCGGCGAGGCCGAGGTGAAACAAGAAAGGTCGGTCAGCGCCGACCGCGGCGGAGTCGTTTCCACACTGGTCCTCGAGGCCGGTCAGGTCGTTGTCCGAACACACGCCTTGGTCGGGCCAGGCCACGAGCCCCAGCCGCATCTGCGGCCCCACTCCCAGCGTCGGGAGACTGGAGATGGGGTAGACGTCCACGCCGACGCGCATCTCGAAATTGAAACCGTTAAAAGAGTCTTTGATGGTGTCGTTTTTTTGGTCCTTGTACTCGGCGTCGAGGCCGAGGTGCGCGAAGCCGATACCCAGGCCGGCATAGGGATCGAGCCATCCGGTGACGGGCAGGTGGAACTCCCCGCCGACGGTCAGCTGAAACAAAAAGCCTCCGTCGTCCCTCAGCGGGTTGCCCAACGGGTCAATTTCCCGTTCGGTGTGGATATATCCGGTGTGCAGCTCGGCGAAAGCCACGGCGTTGGGGATGATGCGGTAGAAAAAGCCGTATGAGGCGCCGAAGGAGCCGAAGAAACCTGTGTCCCAGACCTCGTCGCAGTACTCCCTCAGGCAGGTGTTGCCACCCAAGGTCAGCATGACGCCGGGGCCGGTGCGCAGCTGCCAAGCCGGGCCCCCGGTGATATCAAAAGCGACCTGTCGCTGCGCCGAAGCCGACATCGACAAGGTGATAACGCAGCAAAATGCCGCGATCTTCAAAAAGGTGCGCATGAGCCGACCTCCGTCGTGAGAAGACATTGCGCCCATTGTGCTATCGGTGTGCGGCAAAATCAATTTTCCTGGGGGTCGATCTCTCGCCGATCGCTGGCGGGGACCCTCCCCTCGTGATAGTTCGATGCGAAGATGTCCGGTGGTTACAAAGGGCCGCTCATCATGGCGGCGGCGATGCTGTGCTTCTCCT
>JAABTR010000206.1 GCA_011389755.1 Deltaproteobacteria bacterium
AGCTCGGCGGTGAAAAACTCGCGCAGCTGGGAATCATCTCTATAGTTGGACGAGAAAGTCAGTTTTTTAAAACCGTAGAAACGCTGATCGTCGAGCTTTGGATATTCGTCTTCGAACTTGTCGAAATGTAGCCGAAACGGCAGCTTGCCGTTGTCCGCGGCGTAGGTGTGCTTGAGAGACGAGTTTCCCTTGTAGCGCATGCCGACTCGTGTCCACGACACACCATCGTGACGAACTTCAACCGGAACGTAGATCGGATCTCGCGAGACCATGGAGCCGGGTTGTTCAGGCATCCCGCCACCGGGCATCCCACCTTCGGGCATCTCGTCGGGAATCGGCCCCTTGCCGCCACCCATGTCGCCGGATTCTCCTAGTATCTCCTCGAGATCGTCCTGCATGATCGCAAACTGATCGGGTTCGATGGTGATGTCCAAGCGGTGAACCGTGTCGACAGCAAACACAAGGTCGTAATTCGGCTCCACGTCCTTCGAGTGCGTCTTTTCACCCCACCCCTCTGGGCGTTCGATTTCGCCATCGCCTTCGCAGCATACGCCGCTACACGATAGAAAAATCCCCGCGCAAACAGGAGCGATCCAATCGCGAATTCTTCTTCGTCTTTTCATCACGAACTCCTTTTGAAATTCCCCTCTACGTGCGGGGTTTCGGCCGGCCTCGCACCGCGTTCTTTTGAATCTAGCAGCGGGGAGATAGCGACGTCGCCGGTGGTTTTGTGACGGTTTGTAGGATTGTGTGATGAAAAGAGATGGGGATTTCGTCACCGAAGCCTCTCGTCGTCAGGTGAGCATTTCAAACTGCCTCAACACAGACGACGCATTGTGCGACATCTCGCGGTCTGCCGGTCACAGACTGTTACAATTTTGACGTCTTTCGACGCGGAACCCACGGTATAATGATTCGATGAAATCTTTGACCCATGAGACATCGCCAAGCTCTGCATCGCCGAGGATTCTTCTCGTAGAAGATGATCCTAAGCTCGCCGACCTCGTCAAACGGTTCCTCGAATCCAATAGCCTGTTCACAGTCACCATTGAGCGTCGCGGCGATATCGCGAGCGATAGAATTGTCGCCGAGCGCCCCGACCTCGTTCTCCTGGACCTCATGCTTCCCGGCTTGGACGGTTTCGAGGTTTGCAAGGCGGTTCGGCCGCTCTACGAGGGGCCGATCCTCATGTTGACCGCGAGGGACGAGGAAGTGGACGAAATCGTCGGCTTGGAGATCGGCGCGGACGACTACCTGACCAAGCCGGTGAACCCACGGCTGTTGCTATCGCGCATTCGAGCGCACCTGCGTCGCTCCAAACGCGAAGCGCCCGGGCGTGAACGCGAAGGCGCCCAGCGCATCGAGCTGGGTGCTCTGTTCGTCGATCCGTCCATGCGCACCGCAACCATGAACGACCAGGCGCTGGATTTGACCACGGCAGAGTTCGACTTGCTTTTGCTTCTGGCCCAGCACGCAGGTGAAATCGTCGACAGGGATACCTTGTACCGCAGGCTCCGCGGGATTTCCTGGGATGGCTGCGACCGTTCCATCGACCAACGGATCACGCGGCTGCGGCAAAAGCTGGGCGACGACGCCGCCCAGCCCGAGTGGATCAAATCGATTCGGGGGGTCGGTTACCAGCTGGTGGCGGTCAAATGATTCGCCTCTTGCTCAAGTTCACGGTGGGAGTTTTTCTCGCCAGTCTCTTGTCTCACGCAACAATCGCGGTCTGGATGACCGAATCCATTCAGTATAGCCCGCCTCCGCAGGGCCCCTTGCGGTCCACGGCTCACATTGTGGCGAGCCTGATTCGGCAGCTGAAGGACAAATCCGATCCTGAGGAGCTCGAACGATTCATCGAGCAGAACTTAGGAAACGACACGCCGGCTGTCGCGCTTGTCTCCATACATGATCTGGCTCTCGACAGCCGGCAGGAGTCGCTTCTGCGCTCTGACGGCTTTGCCTTCTCGTATTCCCCGAAACGAGGCCCCTTCGTCGTTTACGAGGTCGATGCCCGCCGCGCGCTGCTTTCCGAAATAGGCCACAAACCGCCGCCATTCCCAGCCATTGTCTTGTGGATTTCCCTTGCCGTCCTCGCTCCCCTGGTGGGCTTCGTCGTGGCCCTGCCGCTGGTCCGGCGTATCGGCACACTTAAGGCGGCGGCCGAACGGATCGGAGCCGGCGACCTCTCGGCGCGGGTGCACCTTCGTTCCAACGACATCATCGGACAGATGGCGAATAGGTTCGATGCCATGGCCGATCGCATTGAACGTCTGCTCGAAGAGAAGAACCAGCTTGTACAGGCCGTGTCTCACGAATTGAGAACCCCGGTGGCTCGGATGCGGTTTTCCCTGGAAATGCTCAAGGACGCGCAAACGAAAGAAGAACGCGATACCTGCGTCAGGGAGCTCGAAGAAGAGATCGACGAGGTCGTATCGCTGGTCGACGAGCTGATGAGCTTCATCAAGTATGATGCCGGTCAAACCCCCAGGGAAATTAGCGCCCTTCAGGTGGTTTCACGCATCCGTAAACTGGGCGACCAGTGCTTGCGAATCCACTCCTCGAAGGAACTCACCGTGCTGAGTTCTGGAGAAGCGAATCCCGAATTGCAGGCGAACTGCCGCCTCTTCGACCGGGTTTTCACCAATCTTCTAAGCAACGCACTGCGCCACGCGAAATCTCGCGTCCGTGTCGAGGTTCACAATCGCGATGGATCGATGGAAATCTCCGTGAATGACGACGGTCCCGGGATTCCCGACAAAGACCGAGAGGCGGTGTTCGAGCCGTTCACGCGGCTCGATTCCAGTCGCGATCGTAGGCTGGGCGGAATGGGGCTCGGTTTGGCCCTCGTATCCAGAATCATGCGCGCAGGGGGCGGCGACGTGTACATCGCTGATTCCCCGCTGGGAGGGGCCAAATTTGTGACGATTTGGCCGGTTTTTGATGTTTTCTTTAGGCATGACTCCTGCGCCGTGGGGAGCGAGAACCTGATGAAGAGCAGGTAGCCACTGAGTGTGTTAAATTCTGTCCGATAGACGCGTCGATGGATTTCCGGGCTTTTGGGGGCAATTGAGATCCACCTCGCTTCTCGGGTTTCGTGTCATTTCGAGGATTCAGAGTTCAGGCAGACGATCATAAGCGGAGAGCTGTTCGTCGAGACTCCAGATGTAGACTCGTGTTTCTCGGTCATCCATTTTTGCCTCGAGCTCGGCAAGGAATTCACAAAAGACGCTCGTGTCGACGACGCAAATCGCTCTGCTCATGACCGCCCTCTGCGCAAGGAGGCCATGAATTCGGCGTTGCGTTTTTTCCTCTGCTCTTTGATGAGCCGGTCAGTCCCAGGGAGATTGCCGGGTTGTCCTCCTCTACACCGTGGGCTGTGACAAGTTGACGAAGAGCAAGTAGCCGCCGAGCCCCGCGAAAACCGCCCGGTAGACCGCGCGATGGGCTTCCAGCCGCCTGCGGTCTAGTTTCGAGCGGTTCGAGGCCAAGAGATAAAAGAAAGACAGCGCGTAGACCGGGTAAAAAAGGGCACCGAAGACCGAGGCGGGCGCCGCAGAGCCTGAGTGACTCGCCCAGATGAGCTGGACGAACGCGGCGGTGAAGAACACGAAGCTCGCAAGGAGAGCTTTTTTCGGACCGAATACAGCGGCGTTGGTGAGGATACCGGCGCGGCTGTCGGCGGGAGAATCGATGGTCTCTTGGACCAGGTGCCCGGCCGCGAAGATGAGACTGAAGACGAGGGCTAGGGACACGGCTCGAAGGCTTATTGCTTCGACCACGGCAGAGCCGAGCATGAAGTGCGGGATTTGTCCCAGGGCGTGGCACGCCGAGGAGGCGACAGGGATGCCCTTGGCGTAGATCTTGGGATGGGAGTAGATCCACCCGCAGGCGATGACGCCGAGCCCCCAAAAGCCTCCGGTGTCGCTCGATAGAGCGCAGGCGAAGAGCCCGGCGGCGCCCAGGGCGCACGAGCCGAAAAGGACGTGAGGTCTCGTCAGCCCGAAGCGTTGGAAGTGGCCGGCCTTCGAGGGGTCCTCACGGTCGAATCCAGCGTCGGCCCAGTCGTTGAGCGTGAAGACGTGGGCGACTGTCAACACCGAGCCGACGAGACACAGCAGCACCTTCAGCCATTGATCGAGCAATAGAGCCGGTCCGGCCGACGCGGACAGGGCGATGAGCGTCGTGCCTTGCAGCAAGGCGATCTCGAGGCCGCGGTGCCGAAGGGCCCAGACGAAAAATCGAAGGACCGTCTTCATGGCGCGCTGAGCCTCTGCCCCGACAAAAAACCGTGCACGAAGTCGCCGTCGATGAGGCCCTTGCTGTAGGCGAGTCCCGCCGTGAAGTGACCTCGGTGGTTGAGCTGGGATCGGCGCCCTTGGCGAAAGACCAGGCCGTCCAAACCCACCTTGCCCAAAGCGACCGGGATGAGGCAGTGCTTGGCAATGAAGCGAGCCGTCAAGAGGGTCTCGGTGGTGATGTCGACACCCTTTACTTTTTCAAAACCCGCGGCTTCGAGCCACGTGGTCAGCGCGGGGAGCTGTGCCAGGTCTGGGATGTGAAATCCATGGCAGACGCGCTCGTGGCGGAGCTTCGCCCGATCGCGTCGAGGGCCAGGAGCCCGCGTGAAGGCGATCGCCCGATACGCGCCCCCCGGCCGCAGGATGTTGTGAACCCGCGCGAAGTAGGCGGCTTTGTCGCGGGCGTAACAAAGACTCTCCTGATTGACGATCAGGTCGAAGGTGCCTTCGTGGAACGGCAGGTGGTGGAAGTCGGCGCCGACGAACTCGGATCGGTGCGCCACGCCTTGCGCCGTCGCCCGCTTCCGGGCGAGCGCCAGGTGCGCCGCGCAGATGTTCACCCCGACGACGCGGCAGCCGAAGGTTTTGGCGCACCACACGGCGAAGCTCCCCACGCCGCACCCCAGGTCCAGGACCCGCCAAGACGAGTCGATGCGAAGGCTCGAGACGAGCAGCTCATGGGACCGGACGAGGCGGCGGTGGTGGGGCTCACTGGGATCGGTGCCCAGCCCGTAGTGAAAGCCATCGCCGTACAGGAGATAGTGGTCGGTGACGTCGCTGTAGTAGGCACCGACTCTCTTTGTATCTCGATTTTTCATCGCGCGGTGTTCCCGTCTTCTTTGAGTCGGACGTTAAGATATCTCGAGGTCCCGAAAAATGCTATTGTGGATCTCGCGTGGCGAACTTGGAAAAAGATCGGCCCAGCGTGCGCCTGAGTGTCCTCATGCCCGTCTTCAACGAACGGGAGCACCTGCGCGACATCGCGCAGAGGGTCCTGGCGAGCCCTCTTGTGGGTCAGCTGGTCATCGTGGATGACGGCTCGACGGACGGCTCGAAGGAGATCGCGGATGGCTTGGGCCGGCAGCAGCCGCGGGTCTGTGTCCTGTGCCACCACCGAAACCGGGGCAAGGGCGCCGCTATCCGCACGGGGCTGGGGGCGTGTCGCGAGGATCTCGTGATCATTCAAGACGCGGACCTGGAGTACGATCCCCTCGACTACGGCGCCCTGGTCGGGCCCATCGAGCGGGGCAGGGCGGACGCGGTGTTCGGATCTCGCTTCTTGGCCCAGAGCGACGCCTCTGGGCAATCGCCGGTCCACCGGTGGGCCAATCGGCTGCTCACCGGGCTATCGAATCGCCTCACCGGGCTCGCTTTGACGGATGTGGAGACCTGCTACAAGTGCTTCGCGAAAAGCGCCCTCGATGATGTTTCCCTCGAGCAGAGCCGGTTCGGCATCGAGATAGAGCTGACCGCCAAGCTGGCCGCGGCGGGGTGCCGCATCGAGGAGGTGCCGATCCGTTACCGCGGGCGGACGCGGGATCAGGGGAAGAAGATCGGCTTCAAAGACGGGCTCGAGGCGATGTGGTGCATCCTCAAGTACCGCGTCCTTTGACGCTGCGAAGAAAGGTGACGCCGAGCGTCCGCCGAGACGAAGCGTTCTAGGTGAGGATCTTGTTCAGGATGCCGTCGAGCTCGTCGTAGTTGGTGTAGCTGATGACGATCTTGCCCTTGCCCTTTTTGTCTTCGATGTTGACCCGGGCGCCAACGGCTCTTTGCAGCTTTTCGATGAGGGATTTGACCTCGGGGCTCGGCTCTTGGAGCTGTTTCTTTTTGTCCGGGTCCTTCTCGCTGGCGGCGGCGCGAGCCCGGCGTTCGGTCTCGCGGACCGAATAGCCCCGCGCGACCACCGCCCGCGCCAGCGCGATCATTTTCGCCGGAGTGCCCGCCTGGAGCACCGCGCGGCCGTGTCCTTCAGAGAGCTTGGCGTCGATGACCAGCTCCCGGACCTCAGGGGGCAAGCCGAGGAGGCGGAGGCTGTTTGCGACCGTGGACCGGTTGCGGCCAATGCGCGAGGCCACCTGAGCTTGGGTGTAACCCCGCTCTTCGATGAGATAGTGAAGCGCCTCGGCTTCCTCGATGGCGTTGAGATCTTCGCGCTGAACATTTTCGACGAGGGCCATCTCAAAGGCCTCGGCATCCGAGGCGTCCTTGACCACCACCGGGATCTCTTTGAGACCGGCCTTCTGAGCGGCTCGCCAGCGCCGCTCGCCGACGATGAGCTCGAAGCCGTCTGTGCCGGCCTTGCGCCGCACCACCGGAGGCTCGATGAGCCCTTGCTCTTCGATCGATTCGGCCAGGCCTCGCAGCGCCTCTTCGTCGAACTTGCGCCGCGGCTGATTGGCCTGAGGGTGGATTCGCTCGATGGGGACTGTGAGATAATCTCTGTAGATGGGCGTGACAGGGCGAGACGGGGACGCTCCGGGGATGAGCGCGCCCAGCCCCTTGCCGAGCGCCTTTCTACCTTTTCGTGTATCGTTCACGGGTTTAGCTCCGATGGATTCGTGAGCACGTGGATGTATTCCCGCGCGAAATTCAGGTACTCCTGGGCGCCTCGGGAGCGCGCGTCGTACAGCAGGGCCGGCTTCCCGAACGAGGGGGACTCGGACAGGCGCACGTTGCGCGGGATCACCGTTGCGAAGACCCGGCCCTCGAAGTTCTCTCGAACCTCATTGGCTACCTGGTCCGCGAGGCTGGTCCGCCTGTCGAACATGGTCAGGAGGATACCGTCCAGCTCGAGCTTCGGGTTGAGCTGCTCACGAATCATTTCGATGGTGCCGAGCAGGCGACCGAGCCCTTCGAGGGCGTAGTATTCGCACTGAAGAGGCACGACCACCGCGTCGGCGGCGCACAAGGCGTTCAGAGTCAGTAGCCCCAAGGAAGGGGGGCAGTCTACGAGGATAAAATCGTACCGATCGCGCATCGTCTCAAGGGCTGACTTGAGCCGCGATTCGCGGCGCTCGGCGTCCACAAGCTCCACCTCGGCTCCTGCGAGGTCCCTGTTCGCGGGCAGCACGTCGAGATAGTGAAGCTCCGAGCCCATAATAGCCTCGCCGGGGGTGCAGGCTTCGATGAGCACATCGTAAGTGGTCAGGTGCAGGACGTTGGGATCGATACCGAGCCCCGAGGTGGCGTTGCCCTGAGGGTCGAGGTCGACGACGAGCACGGTCTTCTCGGCAGCCGCGAGGGAGGCGCCCAGGTTGACCGCCGTCGTGGTCTTGCCGACTCCGCCTTTTTGATTTGCGATCGTGATGATGCGTCCCATGGTCGTAAGATCCGGTTGGAACTCCCGGGCGCCGATGCTTTGTGTGGTTCTCGCGGTCACTTTTTTTGCTTTCCCTCTTTTTCGAAGATTTCGTTGTAAAAGAGACGAAGCCTCGTGTCGATGTTTTTTGTCGCCGCCCCGCCCAAGCAGGCGCTACTATGGCATCGAAACGGTAATTTTAAAAAAGGAAAATTATTTCCTCGGCTCGTTTTGGCGGCGGGCTTCGAGTCTGCCAGGCCTCTTTAAAAAGATAGGGTGTAACTGTTTGAAATTGCGCCCTGATTTGCAAAACAGACTTAGGCGGCGAAAATTTTGTTGACGCATAAGGGCGCTGTTGGTAAAAGCTCCCTCGCTCTTTGAGGCGGGCGGGTAGCTCAGTTGGGAGAGCGTCGGCCTTACAAGCCGAGGGTCGCAGGTTCAAGCCCTGTCCCGCCCACGAAGTGAAAAAAGCCGTGTTTTTTTGAGACACGGGGTGGTAGTTAAGTTGGTTATAACGCCGGCCTGTCACGCCGGAGGCCGCGGGTTCGAGTCCCGTCCACCCCGCAGATTTTTGGCTCTTTTCGCTCGTTTCGGTCCGCTGCGGCGGACCCAGGTGACTCTTTGAAAATTGGGGTGGTAGTTAAGTTGGTTATAACGCCGGCCTGTCACGCCGGAGGCCGCGGGTTCGAGTCCCGTCCACCCCGCTTAAAAAAAGCTCCGAGGAACCACTCCTCGGGGCTTTTTTTTTGCCAGCGAACGCGCCTCGGACTTTCCTTCTTGGATCGCGACGATCCGAAGTGCTATTGTCTGCCAAACCAGAAAAAACTTTCAGTGACATCGGAGGCAAAGATGTTCCTTTTGAACCCCCATGACTACAGCCTTCCCCACCCGGACGAGAAGTCCAAGGAGCTGATCCTCAAGACGATCGGCTTCTTCGAGAAGAAGGGGAAACGCAAAATCAAAGAGGATGAGCAGAAACGTACTTGGTATCGAGATTTCCTCGATTTCGTCAAAGAAGAGAAGCTGTTCGCGACCTTTTTGACCCCGCCGAAGTACGGCGAAGAGGGGGCTCGCTGGGACACCTGGCGCAACCTCTCCATTTGCGAGATCTTGGGCTTTTACGGGTTGCCATACTGGTATACGTGGCAGGTCTCCATCTTAGGGCTCGGCCCCATCTGGATGAGCGAAAACGAAGTCCCCAAGCGCCGGGCCGCCGAGCTCCTTCAAGAAGGCGCCATCTTTGCGTTCGGCCTGTCCGAAAAAGAGCATGGAGCCGATATCTACTCCACCGACATGGCGCTGACTCCCAAAGGCGAAGGCAACTACGTCGCCAACGGCAGCAAGTATTATATCGGAAACGGCAATGAAGCCCCCATGGTCTCCACCTTCGGCAAGATGACCGACTCGGGCGACTACGTTTTCTTTGCCGCCAACTATCAAAACGAGCACTACGAGTGTGTCAAAAACACCGTGTCTAGTCAGAACTTCGTCTCCGAGTTCCGTCTGACCGACTACCCCATCACAGAAGAAGATATCTTGTCCAAGGGCGACCGAGCCTGGGACTCGGCCCTCAACACGGTGAACATCGGTAAGTACAACTTGGGGTGGGCCTCCATCGGGATGTGCACACACGCCATGTACGAGGCTGTCCGCCATGCAGCGGGTAGGCGGCTCTACGGCATGGCGGTCACCGACTTTCCCCATGTCAAGAGGCTCTTCACAGATGCTTACTCGCGGCTCACGGCCATGAAGCTCTTCGCCCTGAGGGCCGCCGACTACATGCGCGTGGCCTCTCCCGAAGACCGCCGCTACCTTCTGTACAACCCCGTGGTCAAGATGAAGGTCACAACCCAAGGAGAAGAGGTCATGAACCTCATGTGGGACGTGATCGCGGCCAAAGGGTTCGAAAAAGACATGTTCTTCGAGATGGCCGCCAAAGACATCCGCGCCCTGCCCAAGCTCGAGGGCACCGTGCACGTCAACATCGCGCTCATCGTCAAGTTCATGCAGAACTATCTTTTCAACCCCGGCACGTACGAGCCGGTGGAGCGGCAAAATGAGGCCCGCAACGACGACTTCTTGTTCGATCAAGGGCCGGCGCGGGGATTGTCGAAGATTCAGTTCCACGACTATACCCCGGCGTTTGATAAGTTCGATGTGCCGAACGTCAAGATTTTCAAAGAGCAGATAGACGTCTTCAAAAAGATGCTCTATGTCGCCACGCCCGACGACAAACAGCGCAAGGACATCGACTTCTTGCTCAACCTAGGCGAGATCTTCACCCTCATCGTCTACGGGCAGCTCATCTGCGAAAACGCGCCGATCTACGACATCGACGCCGATCACGTGGATCAGATGTTCGACTGCTTTGTGCGGGATTTTTCAAAGTTTGCGCTGGAGCTGCAGTCCAAGCCTTCAAGTACCGAAAAGCAGCAAGAGCTGTGCATGAAGATGATCCGCAAACCCGCCGTCGACGTGGAACGCTACCAGCGCATCTGGGAAAACCACGTCTATCCCCTCAAAGACGCCTACGAGCTGCACGAATAGGTCGCTGGACTACAAAAGACCGACGACGAGCCCCCAAACACGAGCCCATGAGGTATTTGAGGTTCGGGCATCCCTGCGCCAAATCGACCGAAATGACTGGGGTACGGATGTGTGTGGAATGAGCGGTTAGCGGGGTGGATGCCTAAGTCGAGAACGAGCGCCTGGGCGAGTCCTGCTTAGCTGCGCTACTCCTGTTCTTCTGGCTCTTGTTGGACGATCTGTGTCTCGGGGGATAGCGCCTCCCATTTCGGTAGAATCCGGACCTCGATGCGGCGGTTCTTCGCCCGCCCGTCGCTGGTGTCGTTTGTCGCCACGGGTTGAGTCTCTCCGAAGCCTTTGTACTCGACCTGTCCGGACTTGAGCCCGCCCCCCTCGGTGAGAAATTTGGCGACGTTTTCAGCGCGCTCGACAGAAAGCACCATGTTCTTTTCATCGCTGCCAATGGAATCTGTGTGGCCGGTGATGATGATTTCCGCGTCTGGAAATTTGTGTACAGCCGATGCAATGTGGTTGAGCATGCTGAAGTTTTTTGCGTCGACATAGGTGGTGCCGGGTTCGAAATCAAACCCGGGGAGACGCACGATGATCTCGTCGCCCTGTTGCAACACCTCGGCGTCATTGGCTTTGAAAAGAGCCCTGACGTTCTCGATTTTTTGCTCCCTGTCTTGAATTTTCTGCGCCTCGAGGAGCATTTTTTTCTGGAGCTCGGCGAGGCGCTGCTTGTTTTGCATCTGGGCGCTTTGTATCTCTGCTCGGCTGCCGGACTGTATCTTGTTGAGCTGTTGTCTGTGATCGTCGAGGAGACTGGCCAGCTGTTGCTGGTGCTGCTTCTCTTTGCTGTCGAGCTGGTTTTCCAGGTAGGCGATCTGCTGCTCGTTGTCTCTTTGCGTGCCGCGCATGTCGGAGATTGTGGATAGCAGCGACTCCAGGTCCTCGCGCATCGTCTGGACGACGGTCTCGTTGCTCTGATCGAAGGGGAGGGTGCCCTGGAGCGGCGTGTGTATACTGGCGAGCTGGTTTTGGTACCACAAGACGATGCCTTCGAGGCTGTAGTCTTCTTCGTCGAGCATCTGGACCATGTCGGCAATTTCGATGGAACGCTGGGCTAGCCAGATGGCCCGCCTGGCGTGGTTTTCCGCTTTTTCGGTCTGCGTCCGGTCCGCATCGAGGACGGTGGTGATCATCGCGAGCTCTTGTTTGGCCGCTTCAAAGGTTTTGGGGGCCAGGTCGTCGGCGTCCTTCGCGTTGGCGCGCTCGACCGCTTTTTTGGCGGCCTCGACCGTGCCCTTTTTGAGAGCCTTGAGCTCGAGGTCGGCGTACCTATCGATGAGCTTGTGCCGTCGCTGCAGAGCTTCGTCTCTCTTTCCTTTCTCAATGAGATGAGCGGTCTTTTTCAGCTCCTCGTCGGCCTCTTCGAACTCATCCGGAAACAGCCCCGGCGCTCCTTCATTGCGCGCCCGTTGCCTCGTGGTGAGAACCTCACCGAGGGACTGCCGGCTTTGCTCCATGTCCGCTTGGAGCTTTCTGAGGCTCTGCAGGCCCATCTGGGCCACTCGCCGGGCTTCGGCTTGATCTCCGTCTCGCGCCTCCTCGATCGCTTCATTGAGATGTTTTTTTGTTTCTTTGTAGCCCTCGGGCGCAAGAAGCTTCGCCCCCTGTCCTTTCGCGGCAGCAAAACCGTTGTTCAGCTCCGCGATAGAGTCGTAGTCCATGAGCGCGTCTTGCCGCGTAAGACCGGTTGTGGCACATGCCGATAAGGTCCACAGCGCCGCGGCGAACAAAAGAACGCCGACCTTCTTAGTCGCGATGTGTTGACTGCGGTTTAGATTTCGTTCAGCCGGTGTTTGGGTTACCATGCGAGCACCTCCTCCGAGTTTTCGTTTTGTCCTTGTGCTGAGGAGGCGAAGCAAAAGCCGTGCCGGACTTTGGCAGAACGTATATTGGCGAATTCGGTGCCGGTTAGGTCACAGAAATCCCCCGCAAACCGAACCTATCGGTCGCGATTGTCCTGTGGTGAGAGATTGGGGATCCGTCTCGGTCTCGCGGGATGGGACCTATCGGATAATAAAAATCTTAGAACGAGATTTACAGGTCCCAGTTTTAAAGAAATGGATTCAGCTGGGCTCGACAGGACCGGCGCCGATGAAGACCGCCGCCTTTACGAGTCGAACCATCGTGTCTTCGAGCGACGCGATGATGAAAGGCTCGGTGAGCTGCTTGGCTTTTTGCGGCTTGGCTCGGGCGCACAGGCCGCCATCGGTGAGCTCCACCCGGAAGCCGTCTTCTTCGATGGAGCTGACAAAAGTCTCGGCCTTCTCGCCGAGAGTCTTGAGGGTGGATGCCCCGGCATCGGGCATGATGGGGACGGTGCAGGCCACGAAGATGTCGGCGCGTGGTTCGAGCTCGCCGTCATAGGGGACGGGGTCGAGCTCAAGAGCCACCGGGTAGTCGTTTATGGACAAGGTCACCACATGGTAGTAGCGGCCGTAGTTGATGTTGGCCAGGTCGTAGGGGCCTGCCCAGTATCTATTTAGCCAGTCGATGGACGGCCCCACCTGGGCGTGGACCTTGCCTTCGTAGGAGTCTGCCAGGGCTTTGAGGGTCGTGGTGATGCGGTTGCGCCGGGTGATGCGGTACCGCCTTACGATGATCATGGATACGGGCAGGGCCAACAAAGCGAGCCATGGAAGGCAGATGGTCGGATGATAGACCCTCGAGCCGTTCCACATGGCCACGCTGTAATAGCTCGCGGCGGCGAGGACGGGCACGGCCAGCGTCGAGATGACAGCCCAAAAGAGCGCGGCTGAGCGGTTGCGAATGAGGTGCAACATCCGCAGACGCTCGTCGCGATAACGTTCCAGCTGAGCCCGACGGGCTTGCCGGACCTCTTCTAGGGACGGAGTTTCCGTCATCTTCCCAGAGTGAAAAAGACCGATTGAGGTCTGTTTGAGGGGAGCCGTAAGCTCTTGTCGTCCGGGTCTGCTTTGGCTCGAGAAAGGTTCATGTTGCCTATAGTCTGCCTCGATTTGTAATTCGACATCCGTTCATCAGTGTATTGACGCCCGAGGCCGGCGCAAGTTCCCTGGGCGTGAGGGCCGAAACAGGGATGAGCGGTCGTCAAATGAGGGCGAAGTCGACGTAGGAGGGCTGTCTGGAAGCTTCCTGAGACAGGGCGAGAGTGTCAGAAGTCGAAAACTGAAAGACGTTGGTGGACATTTTGGTCTTCCAGGTCTTTTCGATGCTTTGGGCGAGAGGGTCGGCCTGGTGGAAGCTCGCCCAGAGGAACTGATGGAGCCCCTTTTTTTTCATCGCATTGAGTTCGGCGTGAACCAACGAGCGCAGCGCGTCGAGGTGATCCCGCTTCGCCGCCGGGAACCTCAAGAAGACGTGGCGCAGGGGGTGCCCTTTTTTTGGCAGAGGCGGCAAACCCATAAGAGGTTTAACCGCCCGCAACCCCGCAAGGAGCGCGGCGGTCGATGAGCTCGTTTTTTGGACGACGGTGCGGCGCATCTCGAACTGATCCCAAAAAGCCGCAGCGGCCACGATGCGGCCTTTGTGCTCGGCGACTCGGAGGCAATCGATCCCGAAGCCGTGGCCTTGATTGAGCGCGCGTTCGAGATGTCCTTCGTCGAAGAGCGGCGATGAAGCGTAGTCTTTGTAGGTCGTGTGTAGCAACTTTGAAATGGCCGGCACATCCTCCAAAGATGCTGTGCGAATGTCGAAGGCGGGATCCACCCGGTATCGGCGGTAGGGCATCACCTGGTAGATGTGGGCCATGCCGGCGTGGACGGCAGGGCACAGCTCCTTGGACGCCCAGGAGACGATGTTCAAGGAGCGATCGTTGCCCGCAATGATTTCCGCCTCGGCCATATCGTACTCATCATTCTCCAAAGCGTGTCTGAGATATTGGCGCGACAGAACCTTGCCGAGCTTTCGGCTGCGGGCGCGCGGGTGGACCTTGAGATCGCAACCGTAGAGCTGCCGAACTTTGTCGCCGCGGTAGCGGACCCACCTGGAGACGCCGCAGATGCACCCGAGGGGCTCTTTGTTCTCCTCGGCGATCCAAAGGCGCTGCCGGTCTCCTTGGAGTCTCGTTAGCGCAAAGAAGTCCGGCGCTCTGTCCACGTAGGCGGTGACTGCTCCGATCATGGGGGTCTCACGAGTCAGTTCAATGAGGCTTTCGTTGTCGGCGGGCGTGGCTTCTCGAAGTTCCATTTTTTTAGGTCTCCGTGGGCAGCGCTTGGGGGCCTGTTTGGTCCGCCAGCGCCTTGGTCTGGGCCCTGCGCCTGCTGGACCGCTTGATTGCATCGAAAGCCGCTGCTTTTTTGGCGTTGTAAGCGTTTTCGTCGACCAGGTTGTGGTACAAAAACAGCTCTGACGGCTCTGTTTTGGTAAAGACGAGTTTGATCACCTGCATGAGCAGGAACAGGCACAAAACGAGCATCGGGACGATGTCTTTCTTGTCAAAGACGTCGTAAGCGACCTCTTTTTGTTCCGCGCGCCACTTTTTGCGCATGCGGGATCGCTCCTGCCACCGCTCAGGCCCTTTGAAATACGTGCCGAAGTACCAGATCGCGTCGGCGAACTCGGTCGACGTCTTGGCGTTTGGGCGACAGGCGGGCAGGAGGGGCGCCGGCTCATCATTCGCGATTTTTATCCAGCTGCCTATGAGATCCACACCGGCGCTGTGCCCGGCGTTGAGTCCCACCGAAGCGCGGGGGTTGCAAT